>NZ_JBQKJT010000004.1:0-243028 GCF_052117125.1 Candidatus Avoscillospira sp. LCP25S3_F1
GCGGCTTGAAGTTGTGCGCTCTCGCGAAGAAATGCGCCGGGAAGCCTATGGTTTCCTGCCTGATGGGTGATTCGACAGCGCTTGCCTCAGCAATTGTGCGGTGCTGCCCTAGTGTTTCTTCCTCAATGTCCTCAGCTTCAGACACTTCTTCCGGCTGCTCTGGTTCCTCTTTTTCTGTCTCCACCATTTCCACTTCTTCCGTGGAGGCGGTTTTTTCCGGCTCATTCGGCTCCGTTTTTTCTTTGGTGCATCCCACCATGGAGATTACCAGAATGAGAATCAGAGCCAAAAGTCTCAGCTTTTTCATCTATATCTTCCTCTCATACGATCATACAGACTTCCCGACAAGGTTGCCCGCTGGGGGTGAGATGCTTCCCAGCCCCCATTGGGCTTCCCCGTCGAGATAAATAAAAGCGGTGCAGGGTAAACAATCCCTACACCGCATGGAGGTACGACACAGAAGCCCATTGCCCGGAAAGCCAACTTGCAAAAACACTGGGTTCCCGGTATAATGAGCGTGGCGCAGTTCTACTGCTGTGTGGGTGGTCACGACACCTGCATAGGGGCGTGAGATGTTGGCGCATCTCACGTCCTGCCTCTATTTATCTCGATGGCACTATTTTACTTCAATTCATAACTGAGTGCAAGCAGTATTTCGTGGTTTGGATTCGTCCAGGCCACGTTTTTTATTGCCGTATTGCAGCATTATCCATATCACGCACTCAGAGTTTCTTTCATGTGGAACAATCACCCCCAGATCTTTTTATCAACATCACTGACCACACTATTTTCCGCTGTCTTGCCTTCCTCAGAATTTTGGGATTTTTTGCAACCACGCCGAAAACACCCCAATGTATACCAGATTTTTCAAACCTGTATCACCGGTAAAAATTCCTTTGTATGGCCTATTTTTTCTTTTGTTTCAATGAAAAAATTGCCCTTTTCATTTGTTCGGCTACTGGTTTGAATTTTTCCCAAAAGCCGGATGGCGTCATGTACCCCCTATTTTTCCCCACTGTCCACCATGGCCCGTATCATACCCCTCTCACCCCCTGTCTCTCATTCTGGGACCAGTTCCAACCATTCCCACCCCCTTCTACGTTTTCACAAAGTCCCCCATAAACGGCCACTGGGCCATTGTGGCCCTACATCTTGCACACCATTTCTCCAATGTGGTTTCTTTAAGTCTTGTACTTGTCCATTCATTCAGGACAAAGTGGGCCATCCCCCATGGGTGGCCCACTTTCCGGCTCGCTATTTTTTGGCAGTCTCTTTGGTTCTCTCTTGGGTCTGCGGCTCTAATTCCCATGCACACCGGAGGGTATCACCGTCCAGGACAACACCATTGACAGCCCCCAGATCCAGAAGCGCCTTGATCTTATCGGCACAAAACGTCTGACGGCCAAACCGGGAGGAAATGACTTTGAAGTTATCGCCGTCTCTCCGATAAACGGTATACATCAGATTGGCAACCGCTGCCGGGTCGGTGCTGGTCAAGGTACCAATACCAGTTTTGACCATGATGGCATGAAAGCCCTTGGCCTCATCCAGTTTCAACGCACCATTGGCATCCAGCACCATGCCCAGCACATCCCCGGCCTTGACTGCCTCGCCCAGCTGCTTGACCGTCCTACCGATCACTTCACCGCCATTGACAGCAGCGTTAAACACCTCATACCCCGTCACACGCTGGCCCAGGTCAACCCGATTGATGACAAACTTCTTTTCCATACTGTAATACCCCTTTATTCTTGATTGTTGGTCAGGTTCTATCTCCCAACCACACCTGGATTATAACGCTGTGTTCTTACGGTGACTGCTGACGATATAGCCGGAGTTTCCATATCTGAGTTGGTGAGTGTGTCGCAATTCAACAGTTCCATATGGTATCTATCTTTCTGGCTATGAGCCATTATTCTGAGTAGAGCTATGGTATAGTCAATTTATCTATCCAGTTTTGGTTTTGGTAGCGTGTAGTATATAGGGTGGTGTCGTTTGTGCGGTACCATCCTCATTCTTTTACTGGTGATACCTGAGTTCCATTGGCATCAGCCAAACATTACTTGCCTGTCAGTGATGGAATATGAGAATATATGAAAACAGCACTGTGCCAGATCGCACAGTGCTGTCAGTTATCATCCTCATTTGTTATCCTGTTTGAAACTCACCGGTATCCCATCCAAATCCTCAACGTTATATTATTTTTATATTCATGCTACTATTATTACATTATTTGTCGCAGTTCCAATGATACTCCCCTATGAGTCATTCTTCTATGCCTTGGGGGAGTATAGTTTTGCTATCCAGTTTTGTTTTTGGTAGCGTGTAGTGTGTAGGGGGGAGTCGCTTGTGCGGTACCACTCTTTTTCTTCTATGGGTAGTTACTGAAATATGTTTTGTCTCAGCCAAACATGATCTGCTTGCAACTGATTGAATATTAGAATATATAAAAAACAGCACTGTGCCAAATCGCACTGTGCTGTATCTACTCTATACTTAAAAAGTATCACCATTATATTCACGCTACTATTATTACATGATTTGTCGCAGTTCAAATTATATTCCCCATAAGTCATTCTTGTATGCCTTGGTGGAGTATAGTTTAGCTATCCAGTTTTAGTTTTGGTAGCGTGTAGTGTGTAGGGGGGAGTCGTTTGTGCGGCACTACTCTTTTTCTTCTATGGGTAGTTACTGAAATATGTTTTGTATCAGCCAAACACGATCTGCTTGCATTGGGTTGAATATCTGTATCAATAAAAACAGCACTGTGCCAGATCACACAGTGCTGTCATAAATACCTATATATATGCTATCCTATAAAATCAACAGAACATATATACTGCTTATAGGTCGTGGCTCAGTAACTCGGTAACTCAGTAACTTTCTGGTTGCCGCTCTCTTTCTTTTACAGTAGCACAGTTGTTTCCGTTCGTCAATCAAAAGTTTTTCCAAACAATTTCTTTCCGCACATTGCCAGCCACACTTCCCACACTGGTAGTGGTTTCAAACTCATACTTCTTCCATTGCGGTGCTTTCAGATATTGGTTATATAGGGCATTGTCGTAATTGCTCACGACAATCTTGGCACGGGCATTTTGAATGGTTTTCAAAAACAGCTCGTGATCCTCCCGGCCCCAGGACAGCTTATACGTTTTCCCCAGGTTTTTTGTGTCATCCTCGGGAGCCAGATAGGAGGGATCCAGGTAAAAGCATACAGCCTTGTCATTCAAGCGGTCGGTGTTCATTAAAAACGGCAAGGCTCCTACCTGTGTGACCTGGACGCCCAGCATACGTTCCGCCACATCATACAGTTTGCAAACCCTTGTCAAATACTGCTCCCGGCTCTGAAATCTCTGGGCGGTAAATACTTCTCCCATGCCGTCCCGGCTCATGGTATAGACAATCCATGTTGCAGCAGCCAAACTGACGTCATCTGCCACCTGAACCTCGTGATGATTCCCTGCATTGGCATATGCGGAAAGATACAATTCTCTCCCATACGCTTTTTGCATTTGCGTGGCGTCGTACTTGCTCGGCGCTCCTTGTTCAATGGCCTGTATTCTCTTTTGAATCCGAGCCTTTTTATCTGTGGTAGCGTCCGCTTTCTTCATCCCAGCGGCCAGTTTTTCCAGATATGCCTCCGTCACTTCCGCTGCAATCCTGCCGCCCGACAAACGCACTGTTTCCCGACAAATTGGCTGGAAAATCTGCAAGAATTCCTCTACATCCGTCTGGAATTGCCGTAGCATGGTGATTTCCTGTTCTGACAAACCACCCTTCTGCGTAAGATCATCCAGCGGGGTAAAGTCCATTTGCTCCCGGCACTGGTTGAGGTTCCTGCGAAGCTGTTTGATCCATGGCTCTGCGTCTGGATGCCGTTTGTTCAGTTCTCCCAAATACTGCTTGAACTGCCGTTTGATTTCCTCAAAGTAATCGTCCTCTTCCAGGTTCCTGAGCCGCACAGCGGCATAAAACGTCTCGGGGGTACACTCCGTATGGCTCAGGCAGTCAATGACCTCCTGGGCCTTCTGTGGGTCGCTCATGCAGCGCATAAACGCACATAAGCCAACACTGGCATCATTGTAGAGTTCAACATGGTGCCTGGGCTTATTCAAAAGCACCCTGGCCCCACCACCAAACGGCTCAATATAAACATCTGTATGCCGATAGTCCAGCATTTCACAAATCATGGGGGACAGGGCTGCTTTGCCTCCATAGTAGGGAAAGGCACTGAGTACTTTCCTGCTCATGCTTCTGCTTCCTTGGCTGCACCCTTTATGGCAGCGTCAAACTTCTCCTGGTACAAACAGACGCACTTTTTCTTGACCTTATCGGCACCCACCGGGGCCACATAATCCAAGCAGCCACGATTGACCAGTGTATAGCCTTTCTGGAATAAATACTCCTGTATGGCCTTGGGCGTTATCTTGCTCAGCTGGCTTTGCAGCAGTTCTTCCCCAAACGTTTTAACTGGAATGGCGTAAACCTTACAGCTATTCAATTCATGGCGTGGTTTGAGCGTAATTGCCTGTATGTCACCGGCTGAAATGATACTGTCCAGTAAACCCAAAATATCCTGCCATGTATCATCATCAATGACATATCCATCATAGGCAGAAATTGGCTCAAGAGAATAGTAGTTTTCTTTGATACATCTGGCAAGATCCATGCAGTCGGGCCGTGACAGCATGACGCCATACCGGTTTAGGGTCATCAGCCCTGCTTCCATGTCAGCCGGGCTAATCTGGATTTTGCCCAACAACTCCGAGTCCTTGATTTCCCCCTCATATGCAGCAACAGAAATCTTTTCTTCGTTGTTCCCCTTGTCATTCCCTTTATTTTTAAGCCGTTGGATTTCCAGGACAAAACCTTTCCCTGTAATGGTGTGCTTTTCTGATTTATCTGTATTGTCAATCGTCCAAAATTCTGCCACGGAAACCCCTCCTGTTGTGTTGTAAAAATAACCTAGCAAGCCCTGATGATTTACTTACAATGTATCATAAGACAGACTTGTTGTCCATGCTGGCAGAAATACGTTTTCAGGCACAAAAAAGCCCCCCTTATACCCAAAGGGAGGCCGTGCGAAAAAATTGTGAAAACTTTTACCAACCGATAGCCACAATACTCAGCAGTAGTCTATCATTTCATCAGGAAGGTCCCCAGGGATTCTCCCAGCACCTTACGGAGTCCCCACTGTTCTTTCATAAGTGAAAATTCCAGAAAATACTCAAAACAAGCCAAAACCACACGTTTTCCCCCAAATAAAAAGAAGTATGGTATAGGCAATACACCTATACCATACTTGACCTTTGGAGTGTAAGACCAATAAAGATGTTTGCGAAAACCCTTTATTTGCAAGGCTTTGCGGGTCAGCGCCGCTTATTTTTTCTTTTTTTCGGCTGGGACTTGGCGGATTTTCTGCCGAAGGGGGATTTTAGTGTAAGACCAAAAAAGATATCCGCCTATTCATACTTCTTCAGCTTCTGACAGCCATCGGTGAATCGCGTCAGCCCTTCTTCTCCCTCAAGGGCATCTTCATCCTGCGGCATATCGGGAAAGAGGTGTTCATTACTCAGCCTGTAATAATTGATTGGTATACTTCCCCCACGGCTTTTTTCCTGGGATTCTCGGATACAAAGAGCAAGAAAAATCTGCTCAAATCTTTCCTTGTCTTCAGGGGATAACTGCAACATATAATCTTCATTATGGTAATGTTTCATTTCTCAGCACCAAGGTTCCGATATGAGAAGGAGATGCCGCTTAGCCCTGACATTCATCCCGGATGAAATCATATAGGGCTTCCGGCTCCTTCAGACACCATTTGGTTTTTTCGTCTTCGGTCCAGACCTCATAGTCCGGAGCGGCATCGTAAATCCACCAGCTGATGTAGTCGTACTTGTCGTTGACCGCTTCCTCCAACACATTCAGTAAGGCGGAAAGAAGCTGCGGCCCGCCCTCAAAAACGAAATGACCATCGCCCACCAGATTGAGCGCCTCACTGAATTGTGCGTCTCTTTTCCTCTGGGCTTGGATCTTCCGCAGGGCTTCGCAGAAGGTTTTCTTGGACAGCATCAGAAATCACCTCGGGGTTCGTAGCTCTCCGCTTCCAACTCAGCTTTCCATTTCAGAAGCAGCGAAACGGCCTCTTCCTGCGTGGCAGGATCGGTGCAGAATTCAAAGAAACGCACGATCAGCATTTCCGGTGTCAGACCAAGTGGTGCTATCACTGTTTTCAGTTCTTCCAACACATCCGCATCCACTTGAATCTCCACAATTTCGTACTTCTTCTCATCCATTGGATTTTTCATCTCCATTTGAATCTTCCTGCCGGAGCTCAGCAAGCCGCTGCTGAAACAACTCCAGAAGTTCTTTCCAGACCTGCGGCTTCTTGAGAGGCTCCATCGGTTCTTCCAGTTCCCGCTCCAGATCGGCCACGGCCACCGACAGCGTCTTTTCATCGAACAGGCGGTAGTGACATCGGGCATATCGGACGACCGCTTCGCTCTCCTCATCTTCCGTTCGCATGGCATAGCGGAGGGCACAGTTGATGACACAGCCAAAGTCATCCACATAGTCGAAATCGAACCAGGAGGCCGGACAGAGGACAAGATCATCCTTCCCTTCATCGGTGATCACCAGCCCGATGTTTTCACGGCTTACCCGTTCCAACACGGCATCCAGATCAGCTGCCAGCGCCTGACGTGAGATGCGCTCCATGCTTTCCAGTGATTGTAAAATCGGCATTGTTTCCTTCCTCCTGTCCTCTTGTCCGATTTCTTCAGATATGAGCAGTCGGCTGAGACTGTTCCACAGCCGGGGATATGGCTCCTGTTCTCCATATCGGTTCAGATGATATTGAATCTCCGCCGCAGCGGCGGAACGGGTGCTCTCGTCCAGGCAGCTCAGATTCCGGCAGGTGAAATCCACAGCGATGCTGGGCATATAGGTGTGCCGTCCCATACTGTACCGAATCGCCGCCAGAATGATATGCCGCAGTCCTTCCTCCCAAACGGGGGCAAGGATTCTTGCCGGAAACAGCAGTCCTGTGTTCCCCTTTCGGGATTGGAGTGGCAGGCCGCTTTCCTCGGCTCGCTCCAGCGTGTGCTGCCAGTCTCGACGAGCGATGGAACTGGCCAGAGGTTCCGCCTCATAAAATCCCTTTCTTCTTTTCACGGCTGCACCTCCGGTTCCGCTTTCTGCTGGCCTTTATGCAGGAGATTGTTGGCTTCCATCTCCTCGAAGGTGACCGGCTCGAAGCGATTGACATCCACCCCGGCATTCAGCATCCGCTCGTTTGCCTGAATGAGCGGCCAGTAGTCCGCATCGGTATTTCCGTGGATGTGACCAAAGACCATGTAGCACCGCATGATATGCGGCCAGGACATCATGGGGTAGTGGCAGAGGGTGTACTGCCGCTTTCCGTCCGTGATATACAGCAGATTGCTCACGCTTTCAAAGAATCGCTCCGTCTGACAATTCTGGACCCATCCCCGGTCGTGATTCTCAAGGATGAGATGCTTCTTTCCCCGCAGCCGCCGCAGGTATTCCTCCGGCGGCTTTTTGCTCCGGTAGATGAGGTCGCCGAGGATATAGACGGTGTCCTTCCCTGTGACCTTGCGGTTCCAGTTTTCGATGAGGGTTTCGTCCATCTCCTCAATGCTGGAGAAGGGCCGGTTGCAAAGCCGGATGCAGTTCTCGTGACCGAGATGCAGGTCAGAGGTAAAGAAAATCATGGGGATTCACCGTCCTTCTTCAACCGGGGAACCGGGATTGGCTGCCACCGGCAGTAGTTTGCAAGTTCGTCCCGGCGCTCAAGGGGCAGATTCATAAAATCGACGATACGCTCGCCTGGGAACCAGGCGTGGCAGTAGGCGGGAAGAACTCCTTCCGGCACGATGCCGATGGGCTCCTCTCCGGTCAGGCGGGCCTTCAATTCCTCAGCATTGCGGATACATACGGGAATGTCTGCCCGATGGAGTGCGAGGAAGAAGTGGATGGCCTCCACCGTCCGGGTCTCCGCAAGACCGGCCACCGCCAGATAGTAACCATGCTCATCCCGGCACACGATGCAGTCGATGTGGGTGCTGTTGCCGCCCCGGCATACCTCCCAGGGGTGGCCGATGCGTGGCCGCTCTTTCAGCCAGCGATCAAAGGCATCGGGGGAATTCCCGTCCAATTTGGACAGGCCCTCGTCCCGCCCATCCGCGTGGAGAAGGTACTGCTCCTTGTCCGGTTTCTCCGTTCCGGCATATCCCATGGCCCGGTAGCCCAGAGCGCAGGCATGATAGAAGTCGTTTGCGGTCATGGACGGGAGTCTTCTGTTTGCTTCCAGGGGATAGCCTGCCGCCGAGGCAAGAAACTCATCCACCTCCTGCCGGGAGATATTCTGGAAGAACTTCTCTTTCCATTCGGGAAAGACCTTCCACAGATCCCGGCGCAGGACGGTTCCCGTCCGATGCCAGACGGGCAGATTCCGCTCCACCAGCTTCGGATAGCTGCCATCCTCCACCGCCTGCACGGCGTCCCGCACGGCTTCCTCCAGCCAGGAGGTAAATGGGGAGATGTCATGGGGGAAAGATCTCTCTTTGCGGCAGTCCACCTCCAGCACATGGTTATGGCTCAGGAATACCGCCCGGTATCCGATCTTCTGATCTTCACCGGCGGAAAAGTGGAACCACTCCACCTCCTCCGGGAACTCGGAACGCCACCAGGCTTCAAATTCCTCGTAGCTCTCCACCTGCCCATCCTCCCGTAGATCCTCAAAACTGCCGAAGTCCTCGATGGTTCCCCGCTCGGCACGAAGCCAAAGCTCCCAGCTGTTGTGCTCCGGGTCAGGTTCCAGCCGGTAGAGCAGCCGGAAGATCCGGTCGATGGCCCCATAGGATGCCTCGTCGTAGGAGAAAGAGCAGTCGATGTTTCGGTATCCCACCCGGCCCAGCCAGCTGATATAGTGCTTAATCTCCGGTGCCTTCATGGCGTTCACCTCCTTGTGCTTGTTGCGTTTCCTCGTCCGCTCTCTCCTCAAATTGGGTTCGGAAGAGAGCAATGTGTTCTCTCACAAGAGTAGGATGTTTGTCATAGACATGGCGGCAAAGGGCCTTGTACAGAGCAAGGAATCTCTGGTCATCCCCGAAGTCCATAAGGCCGTCCATGATCCGCTCGATCTCCTGCTCCCCGGTGATCCTGTCCTTCACCACCTGTTCCACCAATTGACTGTATTGCTGGTATGCGGTATCCATCAGGCGGGAGAGCCTCTGGACGGTTTCACGGATTGCGGCAAAGCAAGCCTCCCGTTCCGTTTTTTCTTCCTCTGTCATCGTATGCTATCTCCCGACAGGAGCTGCGGCGCCGCCTCCACACTGTGGAAGAGGAAGTGCATCCGGTCGATGCGCTTGTTGATATGCCAGTGGCCGCAGAACCAGTGATTGTATTGCAGCTTCCTCTCGATCTCCTCCAGCCACTCCTCGGTAGAGGCATCCACGGTGCTCTGGTCGATCATGGGGAGGAATGCTTCCCGCGGCTCATACCGATAGGGGCAGGTGTGGGAGAGAACGGTATCCACCTGCCAGCCGCAGGCATCCAGCGTCCGGATGACCTTCTCCTTGATCTCCTGAGAAGGCTGCTCGTCCGGCCACCAGCCATATCCTCTGTCCAGCCGGTAAAACTTGTCCACGCTGTAAGCCCCGCCGATTACCAGATGGCAAAGACCCTCCAGATGAAATATCTCCCCATCAGCAGCGAACAGCAGGCGGGGGTAGGTCTCCTCCACCCAGACCGTTCCGCCGTTCCATTCCTTGGTCTGGTAGGATGGCAGGGTAGATGGGCGAACCTCATGATTGCCGTGGATGCACAGGAGCGTGGGTTTCACCTGTGTCAAAAGCTGCTTCATCTCGGCATCCCGCCCGTTCAGGAAATAATTGGCCCCCACATCCCCCAGAAGGACGAGGGTGTCCTGCTCGGTCAGCTTGTGCCGGTCACAGAACTGTACGATCTCACGAGGGTTCCCGTGGATATCGCCCGTGTAGTAGATCATGGACTATCCCACCTTTCGCCCTCCATTATACCAACTTTGGAGGCCCATATCCTGGACTTTTCGAAAACATATTCACTTTCCCAAAAACATATACACTTTTACAGGCAAAAATCGACCGGCAGTCAAAGCACATGACTTCCGGTCGATTGTTTTCTCAGAGCAGGAATGTAAAATCGGAAGCATCCGAATCGATGCACTTCTCCCGGTGTTCTCGCAGAGCTGTCTTTAAGGCTTTCATCATGTCCAGCAGAATGAGAGCCTCACAGATGGTGCAATCTGAGAGGAGCAAGGTGATCTCCTCACTGGCGCACCGTTCCGTGTCGGTGATCTGCTCCATCAACAACCTTTCCGGCGATACGCCGAGGGCATTGGCGATGAGAACAAAGGTGTCCAGGCTCATACTTTTGAGGCCGCTCTCTATGTAACTGATGTAAGAGGGGGTTTTGTCCACCGCCTCGGCGAGCATTGCCTGGGAGAGATGGTTGCGGCGACGGGCTTCGCGGATGTGTTTGCCAATGGCTTTGTAGTCAAGACTCATAATAAGACCTCCAAAAAAATTGTAGCCTTATTATAGTGTCTGGCTTATATCATCGCCTTTGCCTTATATCAATTTCACCCCAAGTTGATATACTCTTAGAAATAGATTAACTGGAGAATATATTTCAAAAAGGGGGGGAGCCGATGGAGGAACATGGTTTGAACGAGCGTCAGCTGATTGGCTCCCGCATTCGGGAGGCGCGAGTCGGCCGGCGGATGAGCCAGGCAGATCTTGCAGCCAAGGCCAATATCTCCCTGCCTCATGTCAGCGCTATTGAAACGGGAAAGACCAATATGAAACTGGAGTCCTTCATCCGGATCATCGAGGCGCTTCAGGTGTCAGCGGACTCCCTGCTTCGGCCCGATGTGCCGGAGGTGCGGAGCCTCTACCAAAGTGAGTTTGACGAGCTGTTGGCCGATTGCTCCCCCAAGGAACTGGATTCCATCCTGAAAATCGTCCGGGAAGTGAAATCCACCATGACCAGAAGAGAAGACAACGATTAAAGCGGCGAGCCGAGGAGTGTTCCAAAGGCCCGCCGCTTTTCTTATGCAGTTGGTTTTTTGGGGACGAACTCCACTTTGAGACGCATCCCCAGGCCATCCGCCAGTCTTTTCAGGGTGCGGAGAGACGGATTGCCGGTTCCGTTTTCGAAACGGCTGATGTCTGCCTGGGCGATACCAGTCACTTCCGCCAGCTGCTTTTGCGTCAGCGACTGTTCATCGCGCCCTTCCAGAATCGCTCTCATGATCTGACGCTCCGGTTCGAGGGCATCCCACTCGGCTTTGAATGCGGGATCTCGGAGCTGTTCATTCAGAGTTTCACGAAAATTCTTGCCCATAGGTCAATCCTCCTTCCTCTGCTGGTAGTCCGCTCGATAATGTCTGTCTAATGTTATAACCCATACTTGTCGACTAAAACATCCCAGCGCTTCTTCGTTTCTGCATCAGAAAGAGATGTGAAAAGGCTAATTATTTTTCCGTCCTCACTATCAAATGTAATCTCATTGTATAATATGTAATCCCAAACTAATCGTCCAGTTTTGTCCCCGAAACGAGCAGGTACGCTATCGTGGATAAATCCATGTTGCTTAGATAGTTTTTCTGCAATTGTGAAGATAAGAGGGAGAGCCGCAGTTGCCACTTTAATCGTTGAAATGAGATCTTCTTCGCCCTCAATTCGCTTTTTTTCAATGCTATTGTCCATGCCGATAACCATTCCTTCCACTTCGAATAGTCTATTAGAATGCAATTTTAAGCTGGTTAAGTACCGTCTGTCGTTTCGTAGTATTTTGCCGAGAAGTTTTCCATACCCACCGCCTTCTCTCTATGTTCATTATATGTGTTATATCACATAATGTCAATGCACATTTCGTTTTCAGGAGTAGCACGGATGGCAGTACATCCTGGATAGGATAAAGCCGAGTGGCAAAATACTGCGATCTCACTATCTTCATCGTACATATATGGTGCAGAAGACTCAATGGGGCTCGTCTTGGGGTAGAAATGGGTTTGCAGCTCGCCGGAAGTCATTGTAATCTGAATCTTTTTTTCTCGTTCATCGACCAGGAGTCAAGTTGTTGACCTCTGGTCGATTTTATTTATAGTCTGTGGCCGCTATAATAGCCCGTAAGAACATTCGCAGGGGGAGCACATATGGAAGAGCTGGCAATAAAGGGCGAAGCAATGGAGCAGGAGATCATGCCGTCCTTTGATTTTCTGCTGGAAGGAGAGGCGGAAAAGAATGCGCTTTTGGCAGAGCATCGTGCCTGGTTAAAAGGCATTCGGCGGGAGCGCCCGCTTCCGAAAAACCATCACCGGGTGGCGGTATACATTCGCTACTTCAACCAAACCCGCTATGAGGATTATCTCTCCGCCCACAAAAAGCAGTTTTTGGACACGCTGGCTCTTTGTCCGAACTGGGAATTTGTCGGTTTCTATGTGGATGAGGGAAGCACCGCACCGAACATGGAAAACGCTCCAGAATGGGCGAGACTCCTGCAAGATTGCTATGAGGGCAAGGTAGATCTGGTGATCACCCAGAAGGCAAGCAATATTTCCAAGAAACTATCGGAGCTCTCTTTCTGTGCCCGGCTTCTTGCGGCGTTGCCAAAGCCGGTGGGCATTTACTTTGTTTCGGAGGATATCTACACAATGGCTTCCTACTACCGGGAGGATCTCCATGATCCGTATTTTCTGCCCGGTCCTGATTGGACGATCCTCCCCGATCACCAGCCTGGGAGGGAAATGCTGCATGATTGACAAGGCCACCCGCAATCGGCTTGCAGAACGAAAGGAACGGGTCCGCCGCCGGATCAACACAAAGGTTGACCCGGAGAACTACGAATTCATCCCTGCCAAGAAGCCTATCGACTACTACGACAACGATATTCCGCAACGAGTCGCCGTGTATGCCCGTGTTTCCACGGACAATGTCCAGCAGACATCCTCCTATGAGCTGCAGAAGAAATACTATGAGGATTTCGTCCTGCATCACCCCAATTGGACGCTGGTTAAAATCTATGCCGATGAGGGCATTAGTGGGACTTCCCTCGTCCATCGGGACGAGTTTAATGCCATGATGACTGACTGCCGCAGCGGTAAAATCGACATGATCATCACCAAAAGCGTGTCCCGTTTTGCCCGGAATGTGGTGGACTGCATCAGCATGGTCCGGATGCTGGCGGAACTGCCCAGCCCGGTGGGCGTGTTTTTCGAGAGCGAATGTATCTTTTCCCTTAAGGATGATTCCCAGATGGCGCTTTCCTTTCAGGCCACCATGGCGCAGGAGGAGTCCCATATCCGCAGCCGGAGCATGGAAACCTCCCTGCGGATGCGGCTGGACGGCGGCTTGCCTTTGACGCCCAAGCTGCTGGGCTATTCTCACGACGGGGATGGAAACCTGGTGGTCAACCCGGAGGAAGCGCCTACGGTGAAGCTCATCTTCTACATGTATCTGTACGGCTACTCCACCAGCGACATCGCGGCGGCGCTTACCGAGCTGGGCCGTAAGACCTACCTGGGAAATATCAAATGGACCTCCAATTCCATTGTTCAGGTTCTTCGCAATGAGCGTCATTGCGGGGATGTGCTGACCCGAAAGACCTTCACCCCGAACTACCTGAACCACAAGTCCAGGAAGAATCGGGGCGACCGCCCCCAGAGCCTTTACCGGAATCACCACGAGGGCATTGTTTCCAGAGATGATTTCATTGCCGTTCAGCACCTTCTGAACAACTCCAAGTATGGACATCGCTCTATCCTCCCGGAGCTGCGGGTGATTGACAGCGGCCTGCTCAAAGGCTTTGTAACCATCAACCCTCGCTGGGCCGGGTTCAAACCTGCGGATTACTTTCAGGCTTCCGCCAGTATCCATCCTCCCGATGAGCAGGCGGAAGAAAGAGCGCCTCTTTCCAGTGTCACTCTGGCTCCTGGGGATTTTGACATGAGGGGTTTTGAGATTACCCGCAGCGAGTTCTTTGATAATTACCACCGTCCTTATGTTCAGTTTCAGGATAAGAGGATCAAATTCAGCACAGCTTGTGTTCGTACATTTGGGAAAGACAACCATGTGGAACTACTGGTCAACCCAGTGGAGATGAAGTTTGCTGTCCGCACGGCGGAAAAAGGCAACCGCAATGCCGTCCTGTTCTCCAAACTGGTGGATGGGAAATACCAGCCCAGAGAGATTGCGGGTGCGGCCTATATGGAAACGCTGTTTCAGCTGTTCGGCTGGAGCCCGGATTTAAAGTATCGGATTGCCGGGCGGCTCTTTCAAAGCCAAAGTGAATCAGCGTATATTTTCGATCTCAATGACGCAGAGGCGTTTATCAAATCTTATCTGCTCTCCGGTCAGCAAGGCGAGCAGGATTCCCATGATTCTGTGCAGCCGCTCTCCATCTCTGGCAAGCGGGTGCGCGCCGTACCGGAGGAGTGGATTCATTCTTTTGGAACGCAGTATTATCTCCACCAGCAATCTTTCCAGCAGGTTCATGACCAGAGCGAGGAGGATTGGAAGATTCGCATAGAGGGGCAGCTTTACGAAACCGGTCAAAAACTCCATGTGACCGGTTTTGAGGAACTGAGAGACTATATCCGCCAGGAATTCAACCGGCGCGGAAAGGAGGAACCATAATTGAGCGAGGAGAGAGGCGAAAAACCCGGTGGTGTGATTGCCGGGATGCTCCGTTCTCTGGAAGGGGAGCAGACGGCCGGGATTGCTCCTGTCATGCCGGAGATGGAAGTGGACGTTCATCAGGCAGGTCATGAAGGCGATGATGTTCTGGAGACGGAGCGGGAATTCAATTACGAGGGCTACCAGGTGGTACGCCGGGAATTCTTTGCCCATATCAATGAGCCATCCGTGACCTTTAACAACTATAAATTCTATGTAAATGCTGCCTGCCTGAATCGATTCCCGAAGGTAGATTATGTGCAGGTGCTGGTCAATCAGGAAAGCAAAATATTGGCGATCCGCCCCTGTCAGGCAGAAGACCGGGATGCCTGCGCCTGGTGTACCAATGGCTCTGGCAGACGAAAGCCGAAGCAAATCACCTGCAAGATCTTCTTTGCCAAGGTGTTTTCTCTGATGGGATGGAATCTGGACTATCGATACAAGCTCCTCGGACGGGTGATCCACGCCAAGGATGAATGGCTTATCGCATTTGACCTGACTGCCACCGAAGTATACCAGCGGGTTCTGAAGGATGGCGAGAAGCCCAGAGCCTCCCGGACGCCGGTGTTCCCGGAAGGTTGGAAAACACAATTTGGCCTGCCGTTCCGGGAACATCAGAAATCCATGCAGGTTGATATTTTTGAAGGATATGCGGTGTATGGGCTTCGGGATCGTGCCTCTACGCCAGAAACGCCTATTGCGGAGGCTCCCATACCGGACGGAAGCGAAGAACAGAATCCATCATAGGAGGCAGAATATGAGTCGAGAAAATCAACCGCAAGCCTCGCTGACCCTTGATCCATTTCGCAATCGAATCCGCATCCACAAGAAAACCATACGCCGCCTGGGCAGTCCTGCCTATGTGCAGTTTTTAGTGAATCCGGAAGAACTTTATATCGCCGTTCTTGGCTCGGACAAGCCTATGATTGGGGGAACGGCAAATAAGGTTCGATTGTCCAGTGTCAGCTTTCACACCAACCAATCCGTAGAGTTTTATAGTTCTACCTTGCTGAGCAATCTGTCGGAGATTGTCGGTGGCTTCGATCTGCGGTTCAATTATCATTTGACAGGAGAGATCGATTCGGTGAACCGGGTCGCCTATTTTTCCCTCCAAACCGTGAAACCGCAGGAGCGCAGGAGGCAATATGGAAGAGAAGGGGTTTAGGGAACTCAGGATCGATCCGGAATTCAAAAACCTGATTCGACCTCTCCGGCGGGAGGAATACCGGCAGCTGGAGCTGAATCTGGTGATGGAGGGCTGCCGGGAGGCCATCGTTGTTTGGGACGGTACCATTGTAGACGGACATAACCGATACGAGATCTGCAATAAATTGAAAATCCCTTATGGCGTAAAAGAACAGGTTTTTCCAAACCGGGATGCGGCAATCGCCTGGATCTGCTCCAATCAACTCGGTCGCCGCAACATTTCAGAGGAGACGAAGAAGTATCTGATCGGCAGGCAGTATGAGGCGGAAAAGAAAGCGCACCGGAATGAGAACGGCTATAATCAGTACTGCCCAAATCCCCTCGCCACAGTTGGAAGAGGCCGTCCGGTAGAGGAAGAGAGCAGTCGACGAACCGCCGCCCGTCTGGGAAAGGAGCATCATGTGTCTGGAGCAACGGTCCAAAAATATGCAAAATACAGCGTGGCGCTGGATGCGATTGCAAAAACCGCGCCGGAATTGATTCCCCACATCCTGTCGGGGACATACAAGATATCCTTCGAAAACATTGTGGCACTGGCGGAGATGGCCCCTGCGGAGCTGAAGGAACTCAGTAAGAAAATCGGGAACAATCCCTATGCCTTTGCCCGATACAGCGATTCACGGCGCAGCCTCTCCACCGAGGCGTCTTCTAAGCCCGGCATACAGGCGGCGGAGCAGCCTGCCATCAAGACGATGCCCGCCTATGATCCGGATGCGGAGGTGGCTGGACTGACCCTCACCATTCCCTCCTGGATGAGCTCCATCGAGCGAACCAGAAATATGGCGCATCTCGCATCCATCTCTCCCGCAGCCAAGGAGAACTTGCAGGCAGCCTTAACAGCGCTGGGAGAAAAGGTGCAGGAGATGCTCGCGGCAATTGAGGAGGATTCCTAATGGCTGATTTCAGCATGTTTGTACCCAATGTCCATTTCGAGCAGATCCCCATTAAAAATCTGGTGTCCAACCAGGAGTATCAGCGAAACATATCCGAACAGCATGTACTGAATGCGGCAGCCCACTTTGATCTATATCAGATCAATCCGGTCAAGGTAAGCCGACGAAACGGCGTCAACTATGTGTTCAATGGGCAGCACACGGTGGAGATCGTCGCGCTGGCCTCCGGTTCTCGGGACACGCCGGTCTGGTGCATGATCTACGACGATCTCAACTATGAGCACGAGGCGGATATCTTCGCCAATCAGATGAAGTTCGTGAAACCCTTAAAGCCCTATGAGGTGTTCATGGCAAATATCGAAGCCGGAAATCAGAAACAGCTCATTATCCGGGATCTGGTGGAGTCCTACTCGCTTTCCATTGGCCAAGTCAGAAACTATGGGGTGGTTTGCGCTGTGTCCACGTTGGAAAGCATCTACGACAAGTTCGGCTATCATGTTCTGGACCGGACACTTCGGCTCTGTGTGGGCACTTGGGAGGGCGATATGAATTCTCTCTCCGCTAATATGCTCAACGGCATTGCCCGCCTGGTCCATACCTTTGGAGATGCGCTGAAGGATGAAAACTTCAAGGAAAAGGTGGGCGAGATGTCGGTAAAGCTGCTCTCCAGAACCGCCAAGGAGCGGCGGCCCGGCTCCATGGGGTATGCCGAGGCCATGCTTATTGCCTACAACCGAAAGTGTAAATATCCGCTTAAGTGGACCAGGCTCTACGAGAAGAATGTGGGGAACAGTGAAGGGCTGGACATTGATACAGATCTGGATGAGGAGGAGAACGAGGACTCCTTCGGAGATAACCCCGAGGAATAAACAAGCGGACGACTCCCCAGGGAATCGTCCGCTTGTGATTTCATGGCCGGAGGGTAGATGAACGCCGCCAGATCCAGATAACTGCTCCCGTCCGCCGCAGAGGCTCTATCGGTTTTTCTCAGTAGTGTCATAGCGGAGGCGAAGTGGATGCGGAGGCGACCGTTCCTGTCAAATTGCTTGACCTGGAAGGTACTGCCGACCTTGGAGAAGGTCTTCGGGCTGGATTCCGGGACATCTAATCCACAGCCGCCCCAGATTATGCGACCTTACCCCATTCGCCGTTGGTAGATACATCGTTCATGCTTAAAAGATTTATGTATTTATAAGGTCGATTGCTGTTGCAAGCAGAATTGCAATGACTTCATCTTCAGAATTATCATACTCCATAACGAATTTATCGGCATAGCCATCCTTAAGATTTAAAGGACAATCATGCAGAGTAGCTACCTGCTTACCCTTATATTGGATTTTGAAACTCTTGCCTTCCTGGTGTGTGATTTTGACACTACCTTCAAGAACCTCGAACTCCAGATTACCAAATGACACATATTTTTTTAGCAATGCGATTTTTTCTTTACCCAAGAATACCGTGCATTTCTTCACCTCTTTTTCAAACAACGGAACACCTGTAGAAATCAGATGCTCTTTAACATAGCCGATTTTATTTCCGTTTGCATCAAACAAATCCAAGATTTCACGGTCGGTGATAGTGTTCTCAGCGTTAGATTTATACTTGAGCGTACCATTGCCGTCAACAATTTGATAACGCCCAAGATAATCATTCATATCAGGCGTTTTCCCAGTAAAGAGGCCGACCATCGTGCCTATGGAATAGGACTTTGATTTGATAACCAGGAAATTTTTCTTGATTCCCTGGATATGTTCGGCCGCAGTTTTCTGCCCTGTGGCTTGACCGAGTTTATTCAGCACGGAGTTTACCACCCCATCTACCGATCCTTTCGGTATGACTTTTTCGGCGATTTTAGCACCAGCTAAAGCTGTGAGTTTACCTTTTAAACTCATAAGCGCACCTCCTATCGTGTTCTGTAAGAGAACTTGTAAATTTCGCGGATAATTAATCCATGCTGCCACTATCTTTATTTCCGCCGAACTCGCAGCCGCGTACATGGTCATGTCCATAATACCATCTGCAGTATCGGTAACCACTGTGAGGGAGACAATTGGTGCAGTCCCCCATTACAATGTCTTTGCCTTTGATTTGGATGCGATGCCAACACACGCTATGACTGTAAAGCGTATTCCGAAGAAACCTAACTTCGATGGAGACGGTTCCTGTGGGAATGGTCCATTTTTAATTTCATGGCCGGAGGGAAAAGGCCGGGCGCATATATTCCACAGCGCCCCGACTGAGGCCATACTGTCCGGCCAGCTGCTCCCAGTGTCCGGATACGGTTTTGCAGATCTCCTCCGCCGCCTGCTGAGCCTCCTGGGGAGATAAGCCGAAGTAGTCAGCGACCTCCAGCGCCAGATCCAGGTCGATGGTGTTGTCGTACTCGCTCACATTGAGGGAGAGACGGTCGCCTGTGGGGACTGGGTTTACATCGTAGAGCGGAGCCAGTCGCCAGCCGGTGAGAGTCAGGAGGAAACCGTGGTTGCGCAGGTGGTCGTCGGTGTTGGACACCGCCATACTGAATACGATCCGTTTCCACAGCTCAGCCAGATCCTGCCTGGGAGCCGCCCCATTGGCGCGGATGAACGCCGCCAGATCCAGATAACTGCTCCCGTCCGCCGCAGAGGCTCCGTCGGTTTTTCCCAGCAGAGTCATGGCGGAGGCAAAATGGATACGGCGGCGGCCATCCCGGTCAAATCGCTTGACCAGGAAGGTGCTGCCGGTCTTGGAGAAGGTCTCCAGCCTGGATTCCGGGACATTCAATCCGCACAGCCGCGCCAGGTCATGCACGACCTTCTCCCATGCGCCGCTGTTGGATTCATCGTGCTTAGACGGAAACTTGGCGATCCACAAAGCGCCGTCCGCTGCCTGCACCGTGGCCTTGGGCCTTGCTCCGCCCAGAGAGGAACCGGGGGCCAGAAGCTCCCGCAGCCATGTTTCGTTCAGGCCGCTTTCGTCATTCTCAAAGGCGATAGAGGCGTTTTCCAGTGTCCGAAGATGAACCCAGGGCGGCGTTGCGAAGGACTTGTCGTTGGAGAGAAAGTCTCCCCCCTCTTCCAGGCTGAACCGCAGTGCCCCCATGCGGGATTCATCGTAGACCCCCAGCAGGAAATCGCTTTCTGTGAGGTTTCGGGGCTTTCGGTCTTCTTTTCTGGCGTCAATTGCCTCCTTGCGCCGCATCAGCAGGCGGCCCCAGCGGTCCGGGCAGGAGTCGGCGAACAGCCCGAAGAGCCGCTTGTCCAGCGGCACATACTGCCGTCCCCGGTAGAGGGCCAGATCCGGGTCCAGAGAGAAGGAACTCTCGGCGGATGTCAGCCAGGCGGGGTCATACTCGAAGGAGAAGGTTTCCTGCCCCCGGATAAAGCTGCAGCGGAGCCGCCCCATCAGGGTGGGGGTCTCTCCACGCCAATTTTCATATACATAGATGGTCTTTTCGTCCTGCGCCATGGGCTACTCTCCTTTCTTGGGCGCCCGCCGTCTGGTAGGCAGCGCCAGGTCTTGCAGCTTCCTGCCGAATTCATCATCTTTGGCAATAAGCAGCAGGTCGCTGTCCATATTGTTCAGTGCGTGCAGCACGGCGGCATAGGAGCCGATGGATACCGTGGGCGCACCCTTCTCGATGGAGATGAGGGTGGCCCGGCTGATCCCCGCCCGCTCCGCCACCAGTTCCAGACTCAGCTTCCGGCGCAGGCGGGCAAGGCGGATCTGCTCACCCATCTGCTCCAGAATCTTTCTTGTCTGCGGCATGATGACCGCCGCTCTTTTGCCCATACATCATCGCCTCCTAACATACATTATAGTATATTACCTTGGCGATTATGTCAATTATATTTGAAGTTATTTGTTTTCCTCATTGAGCGCTTCCTCGATGAGATACCCGCCGCCGAAGATGATGTCCAGCCTGCCGTCGGGATATACCTTTACGCACTCGATCATCTGGTGGACGATGGTATCGTCGTACTCCATCTTTCTCGACGCACGATCTGCGATGATTTGCTGCAGCTAGAGGATGCGGCCATCATTCCCCTGGTCCGAGAGGAGGGCGTCCTCCAGCTTTTTGATTCTCCCTTGCAGGAGTTCGATGGTATCGGAAAGCTCCTTGAATTCCGCCTCATGGCTTTCAATGCCCTCGCCGCTCTCTACGCTCTCATTGATGAGGGACACCATTTTGCGGTTCAGACCATCGATTTTTCGGCGAAGCAGGTCGATTTCATCGCTGTTCCCGTTCAGCCCGATGGCCTCCCCAATGGTCGCCCTCATAAGTGCCAGATAGGTGGCCTCGTCTTCCTCATTGAAGCGGTTGACCGCCCGGACGATAGCAGCATGGAGCGCTTCCTCGTCTACTGTAGGGGAGGACTTGCAGTACCGCTTTCCGTAGTCCAATCGATTGATGCAGCGCCAGACCACCCGCTTTTTCCCACGGGATGTCCAGGTCACGCGCTTGTATCGGCTCCTGCATTCGGCGCAGATCATCACATTGGACAGCGCATACCGGGAGTATTTTCCGGTGGCCGTAGTGGCTGCTTTGGTGGAGTTTGGCTCCCGACTCATCCGCCTGGCGAGTTCTTCCTGCGTTTTGTGAAAGAGCTCTCGGCTGATGATACCAACATGGCTATTCTGTACATAGTACATGGGTGCCTCACCCGTGTTTTTGCGACGGACCTTGCCAATACAGTCAATTGTGACCGTCTTTTGAAGGATGCTGTCCCCGCAGTATCGTTCATTCCGGAGAATACCCTTAATCATGCTCGCAGAGAAGGAGAATCGTTTTCCTGGTATCTGGAGATTCTCTTCTCTGAGTTTGGTTGAGATCCGGTTGATGGTTTCACCTGACAGGTACATATTGAAGATTCTCTCCACGATGGATGCCTCCTCCGGGACGATCTCCGGTTCTCCGTCCTCGCCCTTTCGGTATCCAAGCAGGCACTTATAATTGAATACGGGCTTGCCGTCCTGGAATCGCTTCCGAAAGCTCCATGTGACATTCTTGCTGATGCTTTCGGATTCAGACTGTGCGAACCCTGCGTAGATGACCAGATAGAGCTCGCTGTCGATTTGCAGTGTGTCTATATTTTGCTCCTCGAAGTAGATGCCAATCCCTCTTGCCCTGAGCATACGCACATGGTCCAGGCAGTCAACAGTGTTTCTGGCAAATCTGGAGACCGACTTGGTGATGATATAGTCGATTTTTCCTGCCAGGCAGTCGTTGATCATCTTTTGGAACTGGGGCCGTTTATCTGCTCGAGTTCCTGAGATGCCCTCATCAGCGTACAGGCCGGCAAATTCCCACTCCGGCTTGGCGGCAATCATTTCGGTGTACACTTTTTTCTGGTTGGTGTAGGAGGTAAGCTGTTCCTCGCTGTCAGTGGATACCCGGCAGTAGGCGGCAACCCGGCGCTGGTGATATTGCTCCTTGTTGACGATCAGCGAGCGCTTCGGCTCAATGACCGATATGGTCTTTTTCGGTATCCTGGTTACATTCATTTTCATCCCCTCCGATCTCTACGTCGGTCTTGGTATGTAGGATCACCTGTCCTCCGCTTCCCAGCGTCAGATAGGCGACGATGTCACTAAAGTAGGCCGGACTGAATTCCTCCTGGGGCGTCATCATGCGCACACGTTTTCGGGCGATGGATGCGGCGATCTGCAGATGTGTATCGCTCTCTGCGTACAGCTGCTCCGCCATCTCAATTGTTTTGGCGATGACCAGGGCGTCACTGGGATTATCCCGCTCCAGTTCGGCATCGATTTCCCTGTTGATTTGCTGAGCCTCTGCCGACAACTCCCTTCGTTTTTTGGGGCGGGGTATGAGCAGGTGGCTGTTAGCGATGATGCGGTTCATCAGGATCGTCACCTTTTCCAGCAGATGCGTATCGGAAATTCGTATGCGCTGTCCGCAATCCGCATTGGTGCATTCCCAGCTTTCCCGAATCCGGTGCCTGTTGCTTACTCTCCTCCGCATTGGCGCCCCGCATTCCGCGCACCGGACCCGGTTCCGGAGCAGGTCGATCCCCTCCAGATTTTTCTCGAAGGTGTTCCGCTGGCGGGCTGTCCGCACCGCAGCAGCCTCCTCATACTGCTCCTCCTCGATGATGGGGTCATATTCTCCATCTCCGAGGTATTTGGCGTTTCCTATGATTCTTGCGATACGGGCTTTATCCCACACATCCGTCCTCTCGCTGTAGGGGATCTTCCTTTCAGTCAACAGTTCGGCAATGCTTTGGAGGGAAGCGCCGTTGATGTAGGCGCTGAATATCTCACGGATGACCATAGCTTCATCCTGTGCGATGACTGTCCTTCCGTTCCGCATAGTGTAACCGTATGGGATATAGCGTATCTTCTTCATTTTGAGGTTCCTCTCCGTCAGAGCATTTCTGTAAATCGCAGCCCGCCGATGAGGGTGACCGTCATTTCATCCCGGCGGGTGATGCGGATGGCCTGGACAATCTCGGCAAACAGCTTTTCATCGAATCGGTCCAGGGGTTCTTCCAACTCCTCCAGCAGTTTTTTCAGCCGTGTCACTTCCTCGATTATATCGGTGATGCCCGAGGAGAATTCACACTGGCGCTCACGCTTCAGTTGGCGCAGTTGGTCGTTGATATCCTGCACCTGAGCTTTGTGGACCTCGTCTTTGAGGTATCCTTTTGCATGGAGCTGTTCCACCATCACCAGCTTGGCATTGAGATCTGCGATGCTCCGGCTGATCTCCCTTGCGGCTGTGTTTTTCCGCTTTTGTTTCAGCTCGGCGGATTCCAGGCGGAGCAGGGTTTGACCCAGAATGTCGTATTCGGAGAACCGAAGCTTGTTGACCATGGCGATGAAGGCATCATAGATCCGATCCTCACTGTAGTAGTTCGAGTCGCATTGGGTGCGATCCTGAATGTGTTTGGAACATCCCCACTTGGCGGTCCCGGAAACCTGCCGCCTGCGAAAATACGAGCCGCACTCAGAACACTGAATGCGGCTCGTAAGAGGATAGATATTTTGCGCTGTGGATTTCCCAAAGATATCCTGACGCTTTTTCAGGAGGGTCTGGACCTTGTCGAAGGTTTCTCGGTCAATGAGCGGAGCGTGGGTCATGGAGGCGTAGAACATATCCTCCTGGCCTCGATTTCGGAACTGTTTGAACGGGACTGTGGTGTCACGGTAGGTTTTCTGGTATTTGCAATCGCCGCAATACCGTTCATTCCCAAGGATGTACGCCACCTTGGTGGAGCGCCAGAGGGATTTCCCGGTCTTAGTTTTGATGCCGCGGCTGTTAAGGTCGCGGGCGATCTCCGATGTAGACTGGCCGCTCAGGTAGTTTTCAAACATCATGCGGACGATGGCCGCCTCCGGTTCATAGACCACCAGTGCCTTTTCCACCAGCCGGAAACCGTATGGAGCGTTGCTGTCCACATACTCACCCGATTGCATCCGTTTCACGATGGAAAGCCGCTGGTTCTGGGAAATAGCCTTGGACTCCTCCTGCGCAATGGCAGAGAAGGTATTGAGGAGCATTTCATCCCCGAGGGCCAGAGTGTAGATTCCCTCTTTCTCGAACTGCACCCCCACGCCGAGCAGCTTCAGCTTCCGGACATATTCCAGAGACTCCTTGGCGTTTCGGGCGAAGCGGGAGACGGACTTGGTGACGATCAGGTCGATTTGGTGCTGTTCGCACATCTTGATCATTCGCTGGAATTCGGTTCGGTTCTGCGCTTTCATGCCAGACAGCCCTTCATCCGCGAAGATCTCCACCAGTTCCCACTCTTTTTTTCTCTGAATGAGGCTGGTATAGACCCGAATCTGGTTGGCATAGGAGTTCTGCTGATCTGCTGAATTGGAAGATACCCGGCAGTAGGCAGCGACTCGGACTTTCCGAATTTCCTGTCTGGTGATGGGCGAGATGAGTTTGGCCTGTGGCATCAGCAGAATCCCCTTTCTGGCTGAATTTTGGATTGTACTACATTTTGGTACAATCCACTTTTACGGTTCAAGCAACATTATATTCAAGAAGAAGATAAAATCCATTGAATAAATGCAGATCAGGAAATTTCTACATAGTCAACAGACTGCGCCGTGCAAACTCCATCAGATTAGACGATGCCGTCCTGACATCCTAATCCGCAATAACAAGATCCGAGCCGGTAAGCTTCTGGTAATATCGCTTGGCTCGCTCGTATTCAGCGGCGGTGATCACACCGCTGTTCCGCATCGATTTCAGCACGACCACGATAAACAGATAGTTTGCACTTTTGGTTTGTGACATGGTAATCATGGTGTGATCCCTCCTAACTGCAAAATTGAATTGATACCACAAAAATAGGGGCCACCCCGTCTGGTTGCGGCAGTGTTGGCTTACTTCGCTACATAGTGGGTGACCCCCATTGCTTCTGATATCAAGACGATTGTTCGTCTTTTTTTGCCTGTATTCGACACTACTTCCCCAGGCCAGGGCGGACATCTAAACTGCGGCGGGCGCCGCACTCCGGGAATCGAACCCCTCCGAGGATCTCTCCGAGCTGCCCCCATTGCTTGAGACTGTGGCTGGGCAGGGGTACCATTGTAGGCGGATGAGGTCTTGACGAAACAGACTGCCACGCCTGCTTTTGGATCGGTGGACCCGCTGGGCACCTTATTGGCCGTCATTGATAGAAGAGAAAGAGGGCTTTGCCCCTTTCTCCCCTACAGGTGGTCATCGCGCACCGTCCGCATCGCTCGCTCATCCGCTGATGTTATTTAGCTGCCGGATATTCAGTTGAAAAGGTTCAATGAAGGCGTCCGAAGAACCCCTTCACTTTACAACGGACATTTTTTCAGCAAATCACAACCATCACCCAAAAATATTTTTCGCTTTTTTCTGAATGAGTCGGATTGCATTCTGGACGCTCTGATAACTGACTCCCATTTGATCCGCATAAGCCTTGTAACTGATCCCATTCAGAATGCAAGCCTGGTAAATTCCATATTGGGTAGGAGTCAGGCTCTCTCGCAGTCTTTGTTCCAGCAGCTTCGTGGAGATTTCTTCTGTGTAATCGACCGTATCAGCCAACCAGTTGGAGTCTGTCACATCTTCAGGGAGCACATCCAGCGATAGAATCGTTGGTTTGGATATGCCGTCTCTATCCGCTTCCTGATCCAGTGACATTGCTCGACGGAACCGCTTTTCCTCCGAACGCAACACCTGCATCACAGTGCGCTCCACCTCTGTTACCTCGCCAGTAGCCTTGATCCGCACCATGCACTTGCCGTCCTCCGTTGTCCAGAGGTCATAGTCGAACTCGACTGGGGTTTTCGGGATTCCTTTCATTGCTTCGTCCTTTCCGCTGGTGCGAAGCAGCGGAATGACGAGGCAACAAAAAGAGCCGCATGACGGTGAGCGTGTAATTCCATACCGATAAATCAGGTGTTTCCATTTTGGAAACATCTGATCATGCGGCATTAGGAAGACTCACCAGTCAGCGGCTCCACAGCACAGCTATCAATATTTATTTGTTAATCTCTGCCCTTATCGGTCTTGATAAAAGCGAAGTTTTAACCGTCTCATACTGAGGACATTAAAGACGGTCTCCTGTCCACAGCGTTTGCACTTTGCTTGGACATGGCCTCTGGTGTCCTCAAATACAGCGATTGAATTGTGTCCACAGAAGGGACATTTCACCATCCTTGTTTTTTGGTTTGCGATGGCATGACGCGCTTTTCGGATCTTCTCCATCATTTCCTCAGACGGCTCAGAGATGCGGATATTCTTTTTCATGCCCACACCTCCAAGGGATCTGAATATTCCCGGTACGGACGATCCTCAATGTAACCGAGATGTCTCAGCCGGATTACAGCCGCCGACTTCGACACGGCAAACTGCCTACACAAAAGAGACAGTGATAACTTGTCACGATATGCGAACACCCCCTCGTAATTGATTAACTTCTTGCCACCGGCAAAATACCACATGGCAAGATCAATTTCTTTTTGCGGCATAAGGATGGCCGCGCCAAGGACATTAGCCTGCCATTCATTCCAGTCCTCGCGAGTCTTTAAGTCGCGGAGCGAATACACTGTCCGTGCCGAGTATTTCTTTGCATAGGCTGACTGCGCAGTTTCACTTTCCATCTGGAACAAAATCTGATGTGCGCACTCATGGGCAAGGGTAAAGCGTCTCTTGCCGCAGAGCTTTTGGACTTGTCCGGGTTGAATAAAGCTGGTGTCCATCAGAATTTGATTTTTCCTGAGTGGGATGGTTCGCTTCACGCCCATCTCTTCCGTGATATACTCGGTATCCGCATAGGCGGTCAGACCACAGATGCTTCCATCCGGGGAAAGATGGGCAAACGACACTTCCAAGCCAAGGTATTCCTTGGCGAACTGGTCAATCGGTGTCCCTCGTGCCATTCGTCGGATGTCCTTGGTTTCGCTGCCGAAAAAGAACTCATTGAAATCCTTGGTTACGGCTACTGCAATTTCTTCGATTTTCTTCTGGGATAAGATCATCGTTAGGTCTCCTTTGCTTCAACAAACCACTTGCTGCCCTCCTGAAACAGATAGGATTCTCTGCCACGGATCAGCACCGTATAGCGAATGCCGCCGCCACCCACCTTTTTGGAAGAGGCACGGCACTTATAGAGTACCTGATCGATCTGAAAAATTAGGCCGTTTTTCCACCGGATGAAGCGCGGATGGAATACGCCCTCCTGATCCACATCCAGATTGACCGAGACATAGGCTTTCCTGCAGTGTGCACTCATGTTTCTCACTCCTTGCTACACATAACGGGCACCGGCAACTTTCTCGTTGCCCGGTGTCCGTTACCAATTTCAGTCCAAACGAAAACGAACATCACATTTTGGTCTGCGCACTCTTGACGGGACACGCAAACCGATATACAATAAATGCGTAAAGCGATTGCGTATTATCATTATATGTAAACGGATTGCTTGTGTCAAGCACTTTTAGGCGGAAAACGCAAATAGATTGCATATTATCACGCTTACAGGTAGGAGGATATACTATGAGGTTCGGAGAAAAGCTCCGCGTACTGCGCAAGGAAAAGGGACTTACTCAGGCGGAACTTGCGAAACTGGCGGGAGTAGGACTCAAGACGATCACCAACTATGAAAAGGGCAGCACATACCCCCAGAACCGCGAGGTGTATGGCATTCTTGCCCGGATTCTCGGCTGCGATGCAGACTATCTGCACAACGAGGGCGACGATTTCATCGCAATGGCGGGGCAGCAATATGGCTATCGGGGCAAGAAGGGCGCCGAGCGACTGCTAAAAGAAGTAAGGGTAGCCTTTTCCGGAGGCGAGATGGCAGAAGAAGATATGGATGAGATGATGCTTGCCATTCAGGAAGCCTATATCGATGCGAAGAAGCGAAACAAGAAATACACGCCCCAAAAGTATCTGAAACAGCAGGAAGGAACGAAGTAAGCCCGCTCTATGGGACTTTTCATCTGTTATATTGAAACAGTACCATTCTGCCCGGAAGGGGTGATACCACTATGCTGATTCGAGCGGAGGAAGCCATTCAAAAAGCCAACCGTATTGTGCGGCAATGCGGCACGAGAAATGCTGACCGGATCGCAAGGGAGCTGGGGCTGATCGTCATGTCTCGTGATTTCTCCCGTCAAAAAGGCGCATACATGGTCATTGAACGAAACCGCTATATCTTTATCAATAAACATCTCGACCCCGTGATGCACGACATTGTTCTGCTCCATGAGATCGGCCATGACCGCCTCCACCGTAAAGATGCAATCCGTGCCGGCGGACTGCAGGAATTCAATATCTTTGACATGAGAGACAAGCGCATGGAATACGAGGCAAATATGTTTGCCGCACAGATCGCCCTTCCAGACGAGGAAATTCTGGAATACATATACGGCGGCTACGATGTGGGCCAGATTGCGCGGGCAATGTCTTCGGACATCAATTTGGTGGCGCTCAAGGTCTCAGAGCTGAACACGAGGGGGTATCGCTTCCGTGAACAGGAACACCGAAGCGATTTCTTAAAATGAACGAGATGGTTTTGCCGGGACAAGCGAAAAGGAGAAAATCAAGATGAAATATTTGCTGTATCGTTCCTTCGGGAATCTGGACAAGGATGTGAAGAAGCACGAGCTGGTGGCTGTGGAGTATGGAAAAGACATCTACGATGTGACCGACGCACTCATCAAGGCAGCTGCGGATGACCTTGCCGGTCTGTCGGAATACGAAAAGTATGAGACCGCCGCCTTCGCTCCGGAGCGGACAAAGGATTTCCGTAAGACCAAGCGGTACGCCTACGAGATGACCGGCATTGTCTATCCTACCCATGCTGACAAGAATATTCTCATTGACTTTGGAATCGTGGAGGAAGCGGAATGAGCAGAGAGGAACCCTATTATATCCCGATGCCGGAGATATACGGGCGAAGAAAACTGAACGCCCTCTATCGGGAGATCCCGCTGAAGGACGCCACTTCCCGGCTCCTGCGGAAGTATTTTAATGCCGCCGCCAATCTGTACGGCATTATCCCCCTGCACAAGCTCTATGGGATCATCGCCTCCCAGAATAAATCCCTTGTAACCAGGGAGGAGTTTCTGGCCTTTGCCGAAATCGCGCGGCATGAGTGTGAGGACTACTACATCCTCGGCAAGTCTGAACTCTATTACGACGGCCCCGAAACGGAGCTGATGGAATATGAGGTCATCGACGTGCAGCTGATCGACGAGGATCTTGATCCCTATCACGAGGTCTTACGGGGCCATCAGGGAAAACCCTACTATGTGCCGGACAAAAAGGAGCTTCTGGCCTACGACAATCCCTTCTACTGGGAGAACACCCCAGAAGCGGAAGCATTCCGCACCTTCCTCCTGACCAAAACCACCGTGCCGGAGGACAAGATGGAAGCGGTTTTCGTAGACATCTACTATGGCCTCCACTGCATGAACGCCGGATTGGAGGATGTGCTGAACCGGTTGGATGAGATTGGCGTGGAGTTCCGCCGCAAAGTGGATGTAGGCGATTTTGCCGAGGTCTATACCCCCTTTCACAACCATGTGCGGATGCAATGCAACCGAGGGCATACTCCTGATGAACTTTTTGCCTTACTTCCCCCGGAAGAACGCATCCCCAAATCCCTTTCCTTTGGTCCGAACATCCGTCAGGCCATTGCGGACGGAACCATGAATCCCGAAGAGTTGCGGCAGGGGATCTTGACGATGGATATGCCAAGTGAAGAACTGCGTATGAGTTTATTGAAAGAGATTGCAGCGGCTCAAACTGCTGCTAAGCCGAAGAAGGTGGGGCGGAATGATCCCTGTCCCTGCGGCAGCGGTAAGAAGTTCAAAAAGTGCTGCGGACGGTGAGCATATGAAAATCAAGCTGCAAACAGTCATAGACGCAATCGAACAGGCCAGCGATGCCTACACGATGCTCTACGACACCAAAACCAACGAAACGGTTTATCTGCCCGATGCGTGGGTCACTGGTGAGACCGACGAGGCGCTTGCCGCTCTGGTTGAGAACGAACCGAAGCGGTTCCTGCATTTTCCGACAAAATATGATATCCACGAATACAGCATCATGGACTCCTTTGTGGACTACCTCCCGCCGGGAAGGATGAAAAACGAACTCGGCGCAGCGATCCGGGGCAGGGGTGCATTCCGGCGCTTCAAGCAGACCATCCGCTTCCACGGCATCGAGCAGCTGTGGTACGACTATCAGGCGGATGCCTACCGGGAGCTGGCAGAGCGCTGGTGCCGGGACAACGATGTGGAGTACGAATAAATTGGAAGCTGTATCAAGAGCAGAAAAGAGGTTCCGGATGAAAAACATTCTCATTATCCAAGGGGGCGGCAGACCCAACGGAAATACTGCCCAGTTGGTGGAACACTTTGCCCGTGGTGCGAAAGAAGCGGGGCATACCGTAGAAGTTATTTCACTGAGAAAACAGGAAGTAAAGGGCTGCATGGGATGCAACGCCTGTCGGTATGGAAAGCCTTGCGTACAGAAGGACAGCTTCAACGAGCTTGTTCCCAAAATTAAGGATGCAGACTGCATTGTCTTTGCCTCACCCTTACTGTTCTGGACGATTTCCGCTCAGCTAAAGGCGCTGATCGAGCGCTTTTATTGCATCGCAGAGGAAGATCCCAACCCGCCGTTGGGACGGTATGAGAAATACCCCTCCAAAGACTGCGCCTTGCTGATGACCTCCGCTGACAATTTCTTCTGGACATTTGAGCAAGCGGTTTCTTACTATCAGTTTACCCTTGTCAACTACATCGGATTCCATGACAGAGGGATGCTATTGGCCGGAGGCTGCGGCGACACCAACGGCAAGCCACAGATTGACAAGACCGACCATCTGCAAGAGGCATATGAATTTGGAAAACACATCTATTGAGCAATGCAGCGGGAGGTTTGCAGAATGAATCGGGGACAGTTCAAGCAATATATTCTTGAAACCTATCCCTGTGAGGCAAACCACCCGTGGATAAAATACCCCAACAACGAGGTTTTCCGGCATCCGGGCAACCGCAAATGGTTTGCCCTTGTGATGGATGTTCCCAAAAACAAGCTGGGTCTGGCAGGCTCGGATGTTATTGATGTGGTAAACCTCAAATGCGACCCGATCCTCATCGGCTCACTGCGGAAAGAACCCGGCATCTTTCCGGCTTACCACATGAACAAGGCAAACTGGATCTCGGTTGCCTTAGACGGCAGTGTGCCGGACGAACTGATCAAAATGCTGCTGGATATGAGCTATGGCGCAACAGCGCCCAAGAGGAAAAAGAAAGCCAAGAAAAGCTGATGCCGCTGAAAGGAGGCGTACCGAAGCATGAAGCAGCGCACTTACATCGCAATCGACCTCAAGAGTTTCTACGCTTCGGTGGAATGCCGGGAGCGCGGGCTTGACCCCATGGACACCAATCTTGTTGTGGCGGATGAAAGCCGCACTGACAAGACCATCTGCCTTGCCGTCACCCCAAGCCTCAAAAGCTATGGCATTTCCGGCCGGGGGCGGCTCTTTGAGGTCAGGCAGCGGGTCAGGGAGGCCAACGCCGGACGGCGGCACGACGCTCCGGGCAGAGTGCTGGAGGGCAAGTCACACTTCATCTCTGAGCTGCAACAAAACCCGAAGCTGGAAATCGACTTCATCATCGCCCCGCCCCGCATGGCCTACTACATGGAATACAGCACAAAGATCTACGAGGTCTACCTGAAATACATCGCCCCGGAGGACATCGTGGTCTACTCCATCGACGAGGTATTCATGGATGTGACCGACTACCTGAATACCTACAAGCTGTCTGCCCATGACCTTGCCATGAAGATCATACTGGATGTCATTGAGACAACAGGCATCACGGCCACGGCGGGGATCGGCACCAACCTCTTTCTCTGTAAGGTGGCCATGGATATTGTGGCGAAGCATATCCCAGCGGATGAAAACGGGGTACGCATCGCCCAGCTGGACGAGATGACCTACCGGCAGACCATGTGGTCGCATCAGCCTCTCACCGACTTCTGGCGGGTAGGCCGTGGCTATGCAAAGAAGCTGGAAGAGCATGGGATGTTCACCATGGGCGATGTGGCGCGGATGTCCGAGCGCAACGAGGACCTACTGTATCAACTCTTTGGGAAAAATGCGGAGTTGCTCATCGACCATGCGTGGGGCTGGGAGCCGACCACCATTGAGGCGATCAAGGCATACAGGCCAAGCTCCAACAGCTTAGGCTCCGGGCAGGTGCTTCACTGTCCCTACAATGCGGAGAAGGCACGGCTTGTCCTGCGGGAGATGGCCGATATGCTCTCGCTGGATCTGGTGGACAAGGGGCTTGTCACCGATCAGCTGGTGGTGACGGTGGGCTATGACATCGAAAACCTCACCGACCCGGCCAGAAAAGCAAAGTACCACGGTGCGGTTGTGAAGGATCATTACGGACGCCAGATCCCCAAACACGCCCATGGCACCATCAATCTGGACGGACACACATCATCTACACGCAAAATAATGTGCGCTGCGGCAGAGTTGTTTGATTGCATTGTAGGCAAAAACCTTCTCATCCGAAGGCTGAATGTGGTGGCGAACCATGTCCTTCCGAAAGAGTCTGCGCCGGTGAAAAACGGGGGCTTTGAACAGCTCGACCTGTTTACCGACTATGCCGCACAACAGGCGCAGCAGGAACGGGAAAAGCAGGAATTGGAGCGGGAGCAGAAAATGCAGACGGCTATGCTGACCATCAAGAAGAAGTTCGGCAAGAATGCGATCCTCCGGGGAATGAATTTGGAAGAAGGGGCAACGGCCAAGGACAGGAACGGGCAGATTGGAGGGCATAGGGCGTGAAAATTGCCACATGGAATGTGGAGCGGCTCAGGCACAAAAAACAGCTCGACCAGATACAAGGCTTATGTGATGGCATCCATGCCGACATCCTTGTGCTGACCGAGACAGACAAGCGGCTGCATCCCGATTATGCCTTCTGCTGCGAGACCACATCATTGATGGGAGATAAGACCATTCCCTATGCCGTCACAGAAAATCGCGTCTCGCTTTACACCAACTATCCCGTTGTTCGGCTGCATCAAACCTATGATTCGCGTACCGCCCTCTGTGCTGAGCTAAAGACGGAAAAAGGGAATCTGCTGGTGTATGGGACAATCATAGGTACGCTGGGCAATCGTCATTCTTCCTTCATGGAACAACTGCACCGGCAGTGTGATGACATTCGCCGCCTGTCCGAATTGGGCGATGGGATATGTGTCTGCGGAGATTTTAACTGCTCCTTCTCGGATAACTACTGTTTCACACAGGCCGCAAGGACAACGCTTCTGGATTTGTTTCGTGATACAGGATTGACCCTTTTGACCGAAAGACAGACAGAGTGCATTGACCACATTGCCGTGTCAAGCAGTATGGTTACCACCAAACGGCCAGTTCTGGAAGAATGGAATGTGGACAAGCGTTTATCCGACCACAAGGGAATTGTGGTCACCTTTTGAGGGGGGCAAAAATCATGAAAACACAGTATGATGACATCATCCATCTGCCCCATCATGTCTCCAAAACAAGGCCGCAGATGTCCATGCTGGACAGAGCGGCACAGTTTTCCCCCTTCGCCGCTCTCACCGGCTACGAGGATGCCATCCAGGAAACCGGACGGCTGACAGATACAAAAGTGGAGATTGGGGAGGAAGTGCGGGAGGAGCTGGACCGGAAACAGCAGTACCTTCAGGACATCATAGCAGACCGACCGGAGATCACCATTACCTACTTCGTCCCGGATGAGAGGAAGGCCGGAGGCTCCTATACATCCCACACCGGCAGTCTGAAACGGATTGACTATTATGAGCGAGTATTTGTTCTGACCGATGGGACGAAAATCCCACTGGATGAGATCGCCGATATCGAGAGTGAATGCTTTCGAGGAATTTTGTGATTACTGCTTTCCCTGCGACCAAACCGAAGAAGAGTCCTCCTATATGGCTGGGAATTTCTGTTCTTTGGCACCAGTATCGATGCGGTGGAGACTACAAGGCATTCGGGCATCGGGGCGGATCGTGTTGTAAACTATTACTGCGGCAGCGCCAGGACAGCTCGACCATGAGGTCTTGCGTGAAGCCATCTGCACTGTTCGAGTCAGTGCGCCGCTGGATGCAGATTGAAAAAAACGATTGATTGGTGCGTGCTATCAAAAGCGCAGTCAATCAATACTGCCTTACCTGATACTCGATTTTTCTATCTTTGCTGAAAGTTATCCGCGTAAACAGTTCTTTAGAATTATACCTCGTTCTTTGGATTCTGTATGAATCAGGCCATCACCACTATACTATTCTTTAGAACAAAAGCGAGTTCTAAAGGAGGCGGTGGCAGGATGGATGCAAGAGCAGTTGGACAAAGAATCAAGGCTGCAAGGGAGAAAAAGAACATGACACAAGAAGATCTTGCCGCCTGCATTGACATTAGCCCGACCCATGTGAGCGTGATTGAACGCGGAACCAAGATTCCGAGGATGGACACTTTCGTAGCGATTGCAAATGTGCTTGGCGTATCTGCGGATGACCTTCTGGTGGATGTGGTGGATCGAGCGACTGCCGGAGTTGCTTCGGAGCTTTCTGCCGCCATCGAGGCGCTCCCTCACGAAGAAAGGATGCGGGTCTTAAAAGTAGTGTCTGTATTGGTAGATAGATGAGTGTGGAAGAGCTTTCGGCTCTTCCACGCTTTTTCTTTTTCCTCTGTCAAAATGTGAGTGATTTCGACATTCTTATGATGTTATACTTGCGCCAAAGAACAAGAGAAAAGTCTAAAGACGGAGGAATATCCATGAAAAACTTTGAAGAGATTATTGCGAAAATTGCCAGGGAGAACGGAACCACGCCAGAAAATGTACTCCGTGAAATGCAGTTGGCTATTGATCATGCTTACGATCACCATGACAAGGAGGCGCAAAAGTTATGGGATATGATGTCATTCAAAAGCGACAGACCGACACCGGAAGAGTTCATCTTTCAGGTGGCAATGATGCTGGATAAAAACGGATCATTACATTAAATTGGATGCTCTGACCATGTTGTAGCGGGTTTCCCTCTGCTATCTTCTCGGTGGCTTTATAGCCTTAGTCATTGAACAAGGCATCGTATTCCTTAATTCGATCTATCCAATCCAGTTCCCTTTGCCGCTTTGCATTATCATCTATGACAATCGCCTCGGGATAAACCTTCAGGATTGCCTCCTTCATCTTGCGCTGTTCCGCCTTTGTGGTAGGAATCCGTTTCTTGCCGCCATACCAGGTTTTCTTCAGCTTTTGCGTCACATCGAAGGCCGGCGCAGGAGCCTTTTTCTTTTTTCCAAACATCAATGCACCTCATCAATCCATGCTGCCATCGCCTTTGTTACCTCCAAACTCGCAGCCGTATTGATGACCGTGGCCATAGTACCATCGTCCATAGCGATACCCATAGTGGGGAGGGCAGTTGGCGCAGTCCCCGTTACAATGTCCGTTATGCTGGTGTCGTTCGCTGTGCCGGGAAACTGCATTGATTCCGGCAATCGCAGCGAATAGCGTTCCCCAAAAGCCCAATCGAGGTGCTGCGGATTCCTGATAAGATATGTCCTCGTAGATGGGCTCATTGTGAAGTTCCAGATGATGCTTTTTCGCAATCTTCAAATATGTATCGTCTGGGAGTACATCATACAACTCCTCAGCTTGATTGGCATCAAATGTCCCTTGGGCGGTCAGCGACATTTTTTCAATGAGGGATTCCGAAATTCCAAAATCGAGCCACTCCATGATTTGCTGCGGAGCGAACCGCACCTTGCCCTGTAACGATTTCTCAATCAGAGTCTCGATAGTTGCCTGGTCAAGATAATCCCTCAAAATATCAAGCTGCTCAGCGTCAAAGCATCCCGTGACTTTCATTACCATCGTTTTGAAGGTCTCTTCATCTGCGCAGTCAACCAACTCCATAATCGTTGCCGGTGCATATTGGTCGCTCGTAGCCTTTTTCAGAAGTGTCTGGAATACTTCATCATCCATGCAGCCGGTGAGGGTATCCAACGCTTCATCGGAAAGTGTTCCTTGGACGGAGGAAACGACACGCTTCATCGTCGCTGTATCCACGCAGCAATTCAAATCCTCAATATTCTCGACTTGAAAGGTGACACCGGCATCCAAGGCTCTGTTTATCAGCCGACTTGCGGCCTTTTCATCACACAATTCCATAGCTACTTCGGTGACTTCAGCCGGGGAGCCATAGGAGGTGAGGGCGGAAAGCCGTCGAATCTGTGTACTCGTCGCCCAGTCATAGAACTTTTCGTAATATTCATCCCAAGTCATTTCCGCACCTCACATTCTGATTATCGAATCTCCCAGACGAAAGTGGCTGTGTCGCTTACATCAATGTCATCCGGTTCGATGTCCATATCGGCCATGGCTCCCATCGGCATCGCCAAGCACTTTTCATCAAGCATATATTCAGTGCGTGAGACAACATTGAGTTCGCCCCAATTATAGTCGATGGCGAGCAGATCTCCCAGCGCCACATTCGAGGCTTCGCAAAGAATTTCCGCTTTTTCCCGTGCGTTGATCGTTGCGGATTTCAAAAGCTTCTTGTTGACCGCAGACGGGTCTTTTACTGTGAAGGCGATGGACAGCTCTGGTTTGGCAAGACATTTTGAGATTGCGGAAAGGGACTGCGCCAGCCGCCTTGTGTCGAAATCAAATTCAACTTTGAGCCGGTGATTGCAGATATATCCGTTGAATACGCTTTTATAGTTGCCGTTTCTGTCTTTTACTCGTTCATAGTCTGTGCGAACATTGAAATTCACGGTTTTTACAGACTTCTTCTTAAATCCGACAGATTCCAGCGCCTTGTTTAGATAGTCAATCTGGAGTGCGGCCTGTTCCATCGCTTTTTCGTAGTTCGTATCCTGCGCTTCAAGGCTCATGGAGATGACGATGTAATCCGGCGGAGTGGAGACTCTGCCAACTCCTTTTACGGTTATCGTCCTTGACATCATCACACCTCTTTTCTGTTTTCCTTGTCACGCTCTGCTTTCCACCGTTCAAATTTCTCAACATTCTTGGGGTCGGAATAGAACTCCCTGCAAGATTGCAGCAGTGTACGGCAGAGGGCTTTCATTTCATATTCTGGGATTTGGCTAAAATCAATCAGGGGTTGTTCTTCGCTCATCATGACACCACCTTACAGGGACTTCATCACATCCAGCAAGTGCTGATGATTGTTATCGTATTCAATAGAAGCTCTACTTCAAAATTCGCAAAAGTGCATCAACGATTTCGTCGATATCGCCTTCTGTATTGTTCTTTCCTAACGACAATCGTATTGTTCCCTTTGCCAGTTCTGGCTCCAGTTTAATCGCCTGCAACACATGGGATATTTGTGTTTCTCTGCTATTGCAGGCTGAACCAGTAGAGACACAGATTCCCATCAAATCCAATCGGTGCAAGAGGGCTTCACCACTGTAGCCGGGGAAAGAGAGACTGATGTTCCCGGGGATATGTGCTGCGCTCCCATTTCTGGAAAATCGTACATTCGCATCTGACAAGCCCATGATTAGTTTGGTTTCCAGCCGAGTTAAATGCTCCGCTGTATCTTTCAGTCCATCTACACATTTTTTTAATGCAGCCGCCATACCTACAATAGATGCGATATTCTCTGTGCCCGCCCTCATGTGGTTTTCCTGACTGCCGCCACTTGCGTATGGAGCCAGCGGCGTCCCTTTTCGGACATACAGGAAGCCGATACCTTTGGGACCATGGAATTTGTGGGCGGAAGCAGAAAGCATATCTACACCAAGATCGTTCACATCTATTTTGATATGTCCAACCGCCTGAACAGCATCGGTATGAAACATTGCGCCAACGGAATGAGCAATGGCAGCTAACGCTGGAATGTCCTGAATGGAGCCTATCTCGTTGTTGGCGGCCATAATAGAAACCAGCCGAGTATCCGGTGCAATGTGTTCTGACAGCGTTGCGGTATTTACTTTGCCGGTAGAATCTACCGGCAGATAAAAAACGGGATAGCCCATTCTTTCAATATCAGCGCACGGACGCAAAATCGCATGGTGCTCAATGGCTGATGTTATAAATCCGTGTTTTTCCGGGTCGAGAAATGCAGTTCCCTTTATTGCCCAGTTGTTGCTTTCCGTACCACCTGAAGTGAAAAATATTTCGTCAGGTTGAGCGCCAATACACTGGGCAATGATTTCCCTCGATTCCCGCAGAGCTTTTTTGGGCGCTCTCGCAAATGAATAGGGCTGCGAAGCGTTTCCGTATTCTTCTAAAAGATATGGTTGCATCGCCTCAAACGCATCAATATCCAGTTGTGTTGTGGCTGCATTATCCGCATAGATAAAACGCTTCACAATCCCACCTCATTCAAATAATTTACAGCCTTCCTCTTTGAACTCCTCGATTTTATCAAGCAATTCCTCAACAGTACACCCAAGATATTCGGCAAGGCAATCCATACAGTAGAAATTCTCCATGTCTTCGCCCAATAGTTTTTTGTTAATACCGATGGTGTTCTTGTTAAGATTATTTTTACCGCAGATGATACAATCAATTTTCATAAGGAATCTCCTTCAGCGAGAAAGAAGGCACATCCTTACCCTTGAACTCCACATCGAGAATCCCAAGCTGCCGTTTGATGATTTTACGCATACGGACAGCAGGACGAAGGCAATATTGCTGGAATCCCTTTGGATTGATGTCCCGTGCGCTCCGCACATTCGGGAACAACAGCTTCAAATATGCTGTTGCAATGCGCTTTACGGCCTCCGTGTCACGGGTATCTGCCCTATCAGGAACATCAATAATTTGATCAACAATCGCTCTATAACTCACATCATTGCGAAGCTCGTGCAAAATGGTGCAGAAGTATTCTGAATTTAACGCCCAGCCGGACAGCTTCAAATCATCATTCATTCTTGGTATATCCCAACCCTTGATGAAACCATGGATTCGGTCTACCAATGCACTTTCTTGAAATAGTGAGGGCAGCTCGGAGAACATATTCTGCCACTCATCCATATTATCCTGTGCGATGTTACCCAGGAAGATGATGCCTGCATCAGATTTCCCCTCGTAGCCACCGATGTTAAACTGTCCATACTCCATATATCCCTGCATGATAGAGCGCATTTCGTTCACATCGCCAAACTGCACCAACTTTACCTCATCTATTGCGATAAAGTCGTGGCCGGTAACAAAGCCGGGAGTCTTCCGAGCGGTATCATAAAACATTTTTGCCCGAGTTACCTTTCCGCCATCTGTTAGAAGACCATATTTACTCACATGGCCAAATACATAGGACTTGCCAGTTCCTTTGGGTGCAAGCTCTATCAGATTGAGGCGTTTCTCCACAAAGGGAAGAATGCGTGTCAGCATGGAAAGCTTTTGTTCCTCACTTTCATACCCGCCCGCATTGTAATCTATGGCCCCTAACAGCACATCAATCCACTCGGAAGTTGTAAATTCATTCCGAACATCCTTGTAATAATCAAGGTCAATAGTATAAGGGCAGAAATTTGTAAATCCAGTAAGGCGAATTTTCCCTGGAATTTTAGGCTTCGCAGTGTCATCCGGGGGTCGATAGCCGAGCTCGACCACACCCCAGACCTCCTGCCCACTGATAAGCTCTCCACGATACTGATCCCATGTAGACACATCAATCATGGTTTCTTTATTTGTCAAACCGAAGTCGGGCAATGAAAAGGTGATTTCTCCGGTTTTTATGCTTATATCGACAGAAATCTTGGTCAGGAGTTTGACACGCTCGTTATCGTTAATGATTCTATCTTTGATTCTGACCCATTCTTCTTTATTCGGAAGATAGGTGCGGATAAAATCCGTAAGTTCGTCTATGTCCAGATTACCTTCATCATCAGCAAACTTTTTGAGCAGCCAGTCTCTCAAAAACGATGGCAGACCTAACGCAGAAAAGAAGTTGCTTTTCTTCAAATCCTTGTAGACGACCATTTCATCGAAACAATCCCGAAGTTTTTCGGTCACGAGTATCCCTCCTTACAGAATGTTCTTTTCGCTGCCGCTTTCTTTTTTCACTCGAAGTGGCAGGCCAGTGGCAACAGGCATTCCACCGGCAAATACATCTACGCTGTATGTCTTGGCACGACGAATTTCAGTCATTTCCTCAACAACATAGAAATTATCAGCAGTCGGTTTTGCTTCGTAGGTATGACCGTCTATTACGACGCTGACATCCACCAACTTTTCCGTAGAAAATACTTTAATGGCAGCTTTCTTGCGGAAACTAACGAAAATTTCGGGGATACCCGTAAATGTTGCAGTTGAATCAATCGGCATTATTTTAACTTCAACGGCATCGTTAAGATACGAAATCTCGATAATCGGTACGGTAACTTCCTCCAATGTTGCGCCGCCATGAACCTCAACATTCGCTTTCCGGCTTCCCTTAAAACGGTCATAATTGGCAAGCGCCCAGAAATCTTCCGCATCCGTGGCACTGTCCGGCCTCTCATCGACCTCACTTTTCGGACAACATCTCCCAGAGTGCTTCCCGCTTAATTGCATTTCCCATAGATTTTCGGTTCCGTGAATTACAGCAAGCCGACTGGCACCATGGTCTGCAATTAAGATGGCCTTTTGATAGTCGCCGTTTGTGAGGTTTGTTTTGATTTTCTTCAGGAGTTCATCAATCAGCTCCAGTTCACGAATCAAATGAATCGGGAGCTTACGATCCTCTCGACTATAATCATAGCCTTCCTCACCGTGATGCTTGATTTTATCTATCTTATCAACAGAGATGATGGGGAATCGATCTGTGGATAGGACATCCCAAAATTCCTTGTTCCGACTGGTGATGGATGGAAGCTCACATCTGCACACAGTAACTTTCGCCATGAGTTTAAGTGCATGACATCTGGACATGATATAGCCAAGATACTCCACGCCCATTGCATCTGTAAAATAAGTCTGGGTATCCGTTACATCAATTCCTTCTATCACAGAACTGCGTGGCGGGAGAATTCTGTTATAATCCCGATCGACTGCTTGCTTTTCGACAAGTGTCATGAAGTCCGGGAAAATCTTATTGACAACCTTCTGATATTTGTACTCCTGGAAATAGTTATCAAGCAGTTCACTTTTGAAATGGTACGCTGTCAGATACGCCCGAAGATCAGGATAAATTCGCTCCAATATATCAAGAAGTTCTGCTCTCCCGAAGTCCTCACTGTATCTATCCAACAGCTTGAAAATAAGCTCCTTTTCCTGAAGGGTATTGTCTGTCAGGTAGCAGAGCGCATATTTCCCCTTGCTTTGGACTATCTTGCAAAATCCACTGACCTCATCAAGTGGGTTTTCAATGGAATTCAAAAGGTCTTTTCTTTGTCTATATTGGGAAATAAAGTCTTTGTCGGTCGGATCTTCCTCTAAGATAGTACGATACAAGCTGTGAATCAGCCCGGATGGGGAAGTAGCCGTTTCTATTGCCTTGTTGAAGTAGGAGTTGTTTCCCGCATGGAACAGTTTGAGCCCGATAAAGTACAACCAAAGCCATTTCTTGTTAGAAGCTTTTTGTTTGTAAGTAGAGATAACAATATCCAAATTGTTGACGCTCCCTATTTGGGCGGAAATCAACTGTTGCCAAGAAGAATATTTCCGAAACTCTGTCAAAGCATACTGCCAGTTCTCTTCATCTCCGTAACTTTCTGGCAGTACAGATGTCATTGCGTCCAAATGACACAATACTTCATAAGGATTCTTCAAATCTGAGATCGTATAGAGCGAAAACGGATACTGATCCTTGCTTTTTGCAGTCTCGATGTATAGAATCTCTGCTGCGGCTGATTCCACCGCCTTGGCCATGCCTCGAAGCCCTTTTACCAGCGCACTTGCGTCCGTAGGTTGAATGCCCTCTGCGGTAAAAATCAGCTTAGGACGAGCGGATGGTATCCCCTCTAAAACGCAAATTCTGCTATCAAGGCGCCTGTCATTTTTAATAAGGGTATGCAAGTATTCCACACATTGAAAGGTGAGGATAACTGCATGGCCCTCAGTGCTCATAGATAGAAGTTCTTTTAATTCTTGCACCAAGGCCTTTTCGCCTTTTAACTTGAGGAAGCTCGTGATCTCACTGACAAAAAAGTTGGTATTCTCATGAGCAAGGCGTTCAAGAATGTTGGGGATGACAGGGAATTCATCAGGTTTGCAAAACGTCGCATCAGAGGCACAAAGAAAGACATTTTGGGGCAATTGATAGTGGAGCATGATGGCTTCCAAATCTGCCTTGTTTTGAACATCTACGATAAGAGGCTCGACATTATCTTTCTTCAGATAGCGGTCAATTTTTTTAATGACTTCTTGGATGGTCATTTTGCACCTCCTCAGTTCCCTTTGATAATCTCCATGCCAACAACCATGTTATCCCGAATGAGGTCCTTTAGATACTTCTTCACATCAGCAATATCCATCTCATCGATCTTGGCGAGGGCACGTTCACAACCACCCTGGTTATATTTCGCCTCTGCCATTTGACGAAGCTTCTTTTCAATTTCGGGAAGGCCGAACCACTCAAACGGCTCTGCTGTGATGTGAGAGTCAAGGTAATCTTTCACTTCCTGAATATTTAGAAGCATAACCGCATAGTTTCCGATGATACTGTCTCTAAACGCTTTGTCCAAAGCGGCACTATCATCCAGAAGGTCAAAGAATTTTGCAGACGCAAAATATTCCATGGCACGGTCGATTGCCTGTTCATCCGCTTTGGCACGGTTGACAGCTCCAAATGCAGCTTTTGCTTTTGCAACCTCGTTGTCAGGGATAAGACACAGAATAGGCATCTTGTGTTTTTTCGACCAGTCACGAGGAGAGTCAGTCCCAGTTTTCTCTCTCCACAGTTTCTTTAACTGTGTGTTTTTCTGGCCTTCCTTATAGGCCCCAACCTTCGCTTCAACCTGATTCAGATAGTCTGCTTTTTCGTAGGTGAATGAGCCAGCAGGCATCGTGTCAAACACATCCTTGATTTCGTCTTCTGAAAGCCCATCAAGATAGTATCCGCACACACGGTTGAACAGATCAACCTGGTTGTTGTAGAAGTTGCGGAATGCGCTTCCGTTTGCCTGAACAAGTTCCAGGAAAGACTGCTTCTGGGAATCCAGCAGCGTTCCTGCTTTTTTCAGGTTATAGAGCATTCCGAGGAATGGCCCAAGTTCATCAAGATAATTTTTTGCAGCTGCATAGGAGATGCGAATATATCCGCACTTGTCACACCACTCCCGTATGGTCGCATCATAGGAGATGCTTTTGGAGATAATCTTATTGCTTTCTACAATGATTTGATACTCCAGAATAACCTCACGGATTTTCTGCTGTGCGGTTTCGACATTCCAAACCCAATTCGCCGCATCCGCATCAAACTTCCTGCGGAGAACATTGAGGTATTGACCGCCATCGCCAACTGTTTTAGCAAGAGAGACAAGCGTACCATTTTCAAAGGTTTCAAGGTAGGCAGCCATACCCTGGGTACACTTTTCCTTGGTCAAAATCGTTTGCAAATCTTTTGCGGCATCTGGATTGGAAAGGGCAAGATTTCCGATTGCCATGGCAATATCGCTATCGCTCTTCGCTGTACCCATGTTATTGCTGTTGGCAATTCCACAAAAAGAATCAATGATTTCGGACAACACGGAGGTTTCCGTCTGAAGCGATTCTTTGTCCAGAATATACTTCAAAGTCCAAATCGGGAAGGAGAATTCCTTCATCTTGTTGCGGATGCGTTCTCTGGTGTTTGGAACCGAAGTACACATATTAAGCGGAATCCCAAATGCCACAGAAGTAATTTCGTTAAAAGCCTTCTCTGCGGGGGTCATCGCAACGATATATTTATCCTTATAGCGAGGATTCGGCGTGATTTCAAGGCGAATAACTTCGTCAATCATTTCCTTGAGTTTGCCAACATTCAAAATGTCGTTGGTAAGCCCATCGCTCCAGCTATATGTCCCAGAGGCGTATTCCTTCAGCACAAAGCCCATAATAAATGCAGACAGATTACAGGGCATAAAACCATAAGGTGCCGCCTTCAAAACGTCATAGATTTGCTTGATAGATACACGGCCACCACCGTTCTGGAAGCCATCGTTTACAATTTCATCAACACACAGCTTGATTTTGGAAATCAAGAGATGAGGCTTGGAAAGCCAGTATTCGGGAACCTTCCATGCGCCGTCAAGAGCGATTTCCAACTTTGTGGCGGGACTGCCGGACAGGAAGGTACCAGCTGTTTTCTCATTGAATGCGCACTCAACACCTTGCTTCAAGCTGCTCGGTGTATACATATTGGCAATGACATTGTAAGAGCCCTCAAGGCAGGACACGAACTTTTTCTTGTTGATTTCTGCAAGAAGGCCGTACAGAGCGTCCAGCGTAGTAGCACGTTCCCCATCCGGCTTATCTGCGGTGTGAACCATAAACTCACCGCCTGCAATGCGGGTTTTCCATTTCTTCAGAGAATCTTTTGCATTGTTGGCATATTGAGTAACTAATGCAGGGTCTTTTCCTTGCTGGGACATAGATAACGCCATATCGTGACGATACACGCCATAGCCATCCGCACCAAACGGAGTACGGCTGGCATCAATGAAAATCATGTTGTAGGTGCCAGCAGCAAGGGCGTCATGTATTTTCTTGCCCAGAACCACACTTTCTGCATCATCTTTCGCAAAGCATACAACAGCAACGATCTTATTTGCATACTTTTCTTCCGTGTTGCGAAGCTGCTTGATTGTAGAATCAAAGTCGGAAGACGAAACATAGCGCAGTTCATAGCGAAGCTTCAAAGCTCCACCAAGGCTGATTGCATCCACGATACGAGTTCTGTCAGCAAGTTCCTCTGTGATAAAAGCCGAGGTGCTCTTGCGGTCGATCTGTTCCTCAAAAGGTGTTACATCAATTTCGTTTTCATGGTTGTAAGCAGCATACTGGAATTTTCCACCGCCAAGGGACTTGGAGAACAACACCTTTTCTCGAACAAGCTGATCCGCACATCTCGCTGCGGAGCCTTCCATATCAGTCCCTTCAAAAGCGTTGTCAAGGTTCTTTTCGTTGGGAATAAACAGCTCAACAGAGTCGCCGGCATATTGAGAAATTGCCTGCAACAGAAGAACCGTTTTGAGTACACGTTTTTGGTCAGAATCAAGGCGCTGATTCCCAGCACGATTGTAATAGTCCAGAATAGAGCGAATATCATGCGATAGATATTCTTTTCCCTTATCATAGAAGAATTCCCAAAGCATATCGACGGAAAGCAGCGGGTTGTCGTCCTCTGGCCCGAAATTGTCAATAAACCACTGGAACCCCTTGATTTCATCGCCACGGTCATTTTTAATAAAGTCAAACATACTGCGCTGGTTGGAATCAAACGCAGAGGAAATATGCTTGAGAAGCAGGGCGGCATAGGGATGTATCGGGAGAATATCGATCATCTCTTTGTCGGTGATCCGAGCCACCGACTTCACCAGCTTACGGGATGCCTGTGTTCTATCAGTCAGGTCGCCAAGGGCTACCTCCCAATCTGCCAAAACAACTTCGTCCTTATTCTTCTCCATGGCTGCACCCATGAGTTGGAATGCAATATTTTCAGGCAGGCTGATTAAACTGTGCGGACTGACAAAGCGTCCGTTCAGCTTGATGAAGTCCTGGTCGCGCTCATGGAACAGGCCCTGGGTCACATGGGTCACCAGCACAAAATAGAAGGGATCGGTTTCGCTGATTTCACAAAGCTCCTGAAATCCGGTGAGATTGCGGGCGTTGTTGTAGAAATATTCGGTAAACTCGTCCCACATAAAGACAATCGCCTTCAAACTGTTTGCCCGGATGACCTCACGAATCCAGTTGCCCAAATCGGTCACGCTCAGCGACAGAGCTTTTACCTGACGCTCATCGGCTACCTTGAAGATATTGTCCATAATCCTTGCCAGCGCCTCGCCGGAGAAGGTGCGCAACTTCTCAATCACCGTATCGGCGTCATCTCCGCCAAAGAGGTCAGAGTAAGTGCCAGTGATCAGTCCGTTGAAGTAGTTTTTGTTATCCTTGTCAGAGAGCCATGCAATGGTAGCATCCTTCAGCGCATTCCCGCCCTTGTTTTCAATTCCGGCATCAACAAGCGCCTTTTCAATGCTTTCCTGGATGGCAAAGACAAGATTATGGTCGCTGCGGATAGAAGCGGAACCATAGCGGTGAACGGTCAAGATACGACCGCTGGACTTCACGGCCTGGAAGCGGTTGTACAGGTCGTTGTCCATTTTATGTCTCTGGAAGTATTCACGGGTTTCTTCTTCGCTGGAATCCAGCAGCTTTTTGAGCGTGTGAACGGCATGGGATTTACCGGTTCCGTAGGCACCTTCCACCCATAGACAGAGCTTCTGCTTGCGCTCCAGGACGCTGACCGTGTTCTTCAGAAGTTTCACGAAGGTCTCGTGGGGGAAGAATTTTTTCCACACTTCCGGGTTCTTCGTGATGACCGCCTCGTTCACGGCGGGGAAATAATCCGGATCAATATTGAAATAATGACGGTATTTTTCCAACATCGGCATAGCATCTTCCTCCTTAGAACAGATTCAGCACATCCTGAGATGTCTTTTCGCTGTTGAGAGTGATATTATCCAGGTCCAGTGTAAAGCTGGCGTTGAGGAAATCTGGATAGTTGATAGTCAAACCATTCAAAATCTTTTCCATCTGATTGCGGTCAAGACCAAAAATCTCAGTAGGACTAACACCGTCACTTTCGAGGTCATGGTTTAAGAGGCGGGACAATGTAAACTGGTGGTAATCCCCGCAAGCCTCTGCAAATTTATATAAGCTGTAAAGAATGACAAGCGGATTCGGATTTTCCCAGGGGATGCGAACCACGCTATTCCAAAAACGCTTTCCGTTTTTTAGCGTGTAGTCACAGACACCCAGGCCGATTTCATTGCTTAATTGAGGAATAGAAATCAGGATGTTTTTATATGCGGAGACAATGTGTGAACGAGAATTTTTACTCATTGAGTCATCCAGCATTGCATAAATGGTATCAGGGGTGTGCGTTGTGGAAAAATCAATGTTTTTGACCCACCAATTAAACTCCGATGTGTATGTCAAATTGCAAAGAATCAATGCCCAAGCGTCGGAATTCTCTATTCCAATATTATCAATAACTTTACCAAAGGGTGCAAATTTAGATTTAGCAGTAACTTCGGCATCGTTCAAGAAGCTCTTGAGATTTTTAACCATGTTGGTTCCAAGGCTGTGAGGAGAAGTCCAAAATTCATCCTTTAATTTGAAATACGATCTAACCCAATCGAGTTCAATGCCCATATTTCCATACCTGTCAATGCTCCCCATTTTCTTTTCTCCTTTCGGCAATCGCAACGAGTTGGCTACTAAGCAACCATGGAATACATCGTGACATTTTTTGCATTTTACGCATCGGTCATCGATTGTTACATGGCCATCCTTCATAGAAATAAACCCATGCGGACAATTCGCCTCGCATACTCTACAGCCAATGCAATATGCGGTTTTTCTGAACACAGTCTTCAATTCTGACATAAAATAAATGTCTTTCTGGGTATTTTTCCCTATCACAACTGTAGCAGTTAGTCCGTTGGTATTTTCGGCAATCTCAATGTGATACAACTTATCTCTGCAAAGCACTTCGACATTACCATTCTCCAGAAAGGTTACATTGCCAATTGTTTTAATCCACTGCTTCCAATCAGTTTCTATACGGGATACTTGAATTGTAAGTACACCTTGTTCAAATGATTCATTTGTATAACTTTTGGCGAATGATAATTCTTTTCCACTTCTTCGTGCTTTCCATCCACCAATGTCCATAAACTCCTTGACGGCGCTCGGATTAGACAACTCTTTGGAGGTTGTTTCCAGAATAATGTTATTGAATGTTGTGGTTGTCCGATATCCCTCATCACTAAAGCTGTATGCTTGTTCCTTAAAATACATATTTTTCGATGTGGCTAACGGGCACACAAGACATCCTGCACGGCTATTTCCTTTTTTATAGGCATCATTTATCAAGAGTTGTCTCTCATAGATATAGGAAAACAATTCGGCGGAGTTCCATTCAAGGATTGGGTGGCAGCTATATTGTCCACGAACTTTCTCTCCGTGACTAATACCTTCGTATTCACTTCGAGAAGCACTTTCATCTCCTCGGATTCCTGTGAAGGCCATTCCCCTAAAATGAGGATTATTGGTATACTCTCTCAGTAAGATGATTTGAGGCGCAGTTTTATGCACACTACAACACCATCGCATCGTCTGCGCTGGCGGTCCAAATTCCCTCCATGTGACTTTCGGGTCGAAGTCAGACTTTGCTCTTAAAAATTCAATCTTTGCGTCTTTACAGTGCTGTTCAATCTCTTCGACTATTTTATATGTATCCGGGAATTCCATTCCCGTATCGCCAAATAGCACTTTGAATTTATTGTGCGGCAAAGCACGCTGCACCAGATCGAGGGCTACTACACTATCCTTGCCGCCACTGAACGCCACATAGAAGACATCGACCCGATCCATGTATTCAACATAAATGTTGTATATTTTCTTTATTGTTTCTGCGGCCAGTTTCTCCAACAAATCCCGGTTCTTTTCGACCATAGCGGGAATATCAACAAAGCGGAGAGGTTGTCCATCGGGCTCTGGCTCGTCCATAATCACAATTTCAGGTGGGGTATAAAGACTGCCGCCTTTGGTCTTGGCAACCTGCCGTCCCCGGTAGAAATAATTGTTGGCTTCCGCCCACATATAGGGGTAGGAGTCATTCTTTGCATAATTCCAATACCGGTCAAATCCAAGAATATCCAGTTCTTTGTAATACACCGGACGAGGTTCCTTACTGAAGGAAAGCGGTGAGCTGTTCAGCAGCAGTCCGCCCGTCTCGGCATCCCAGGTATATGAGTACATATTAGTCGGTGTCCTTCCTTTGCCTCTGTGCTTTTGCTCTGATAATGAGCGATTCTATTTCTGAGTATCTACGGCGGGCAAGATATCCATTGTCACTCAGATATTGAAGCACGGGGGCTTTTTTCATCTCTATTTGATTGTTGTTGGCCAGCAGGTCAATGATCAAGTCATCAAAGCTGCCGATGCCTGCGGAACGCTTCACAATTGCACCGGCGCATTCAGTTCCATTAAAGCTGCTATGTAGGAGCAGATATTTCTGACTGTAACTTGCCACATAATGTTCCAACAAGAAGCTGTTCCAGGGAAATCCCACATAGGGGAGTGCGCCAAAGTTCGTTACTTCCGGCAAGGGAATATACTTTTCCGTACAGATTCGGTCCAGCACCTCATCTATGTCAGCAACGGGGAACTGGGCCGCTGCTTTCGATACAAATTGATCCCGGCTGATTCTCAGGCTGTTTTCGTAAACGGTATCAAAGTATATGGTCGTAGCGAGGCTATCCGCCAATCCCTGAAGCTCAGACAGCGTGAAACTATCATGACTTCTTGCATATTTTGCAAACACATCCACCATCGAGATTTCCTGACCCGAGCGGCTGATGATATTTCCTTTGAACGAAAATTTATCACCTAATTTTGCCTTTAGTGCATCCCGGAACCCATACACGGAGAGGGTGTGATTTTCCTCTATGATATAGGGATATTTTGCCCGGATTGCATCATAAATCTCATTACCACCAATGAAATCCCTTTCGTCAATGGTCCTCTGGATGATTTCAGCAATTCCATCCAATTCTTCATCAGACAAATGGACAATACTTTCGTGGAAGTATTCGCTGCGGCCATTGTTGACGAATTCAACATTGCTGGCAAGGATCAACTTTATTTTACTCTGTGGAAGATGCGGCAGTGCAGCAAAAAGCTCATCATAAGTCGCCGGTCTTCCAAAGTTTTGCAAGCAAGAGCGAACTTCCGATAGCGGGTCCATGCTGACATCGGGCGTTTTCGATATAAAACTTCTGTTGATGAAAAATCTTCCGTTTCCGATAGAGGTCAAGTACGCTTTCAGCATATCGGCATCGTGAATATGGTAGTCCAAGAACACATCAGAAAATTCGGCAAAAATCGCTTGATAATAAATAGCTGCTTTCCCGTCTGCAAAGGCGCTCTCGATGTAATCCAGCAGTTCTTCCTTTCGATCTTCGCTCAACATGACATCTGGGAGAAAGGCTTTCCCCTCGTAAAGAATGCATAGTTGCTTGATTTTGTTGCTGATGTCATCATCAGAGTCAGTCAGCTCTGTGGCATGGGTTGCTGTGTAATACCTCTTAAATTTGCGTATCTCAAGAGGCGAATCCATACGGAATCCCTTCATGAAATATTCTCTGAGCACTTGCTCATAACCTTCATTCCTGTAAGGACTCGCAGAATCTATGTCCGCTTTTGTAGGAACAGTCTGTTGCGGCTCAGCCCCAATGAACATAAGAAACTTCTGCAAAGCCGCTCGGAAGCGATTATGCTGCCTCGCATTGTAACTCAAAAAATCCGCATCGTTTAAGAGTAAGCGAATCGTTTCCTGCGCAGCTTGCCGATCAGAAGTGTAAAGTTGCCAAGAAGGCAGTTGGTGTTCTCTTGCAAACACCTCACAATTATTTATTGCCGAAGAATAACTCCGACTGGTAGCATCGGCCATTTTCAGTGTTTCCGACAGGTATCGAGAAAAACTTCTGCTGTTTATCTCATCCGACTGTTCACTCGCAACAGATTTTGACATTGTATCGTTTGCGATATTATGTGTGTGTTGTGGCTGAAATGTCTGAGTGGCGGTGTTGGATTCCTCAACTGCTGTTTCCTCAATGCCAATACGAGAATAGAGCCCTTCTTTTATGTAGTTGTAGTAATATCGCCCTGCAGCAACAATTTTATTGATCTGCTTTCTGCGGGTTATTCTGAAGAATTTATTTTGTTCAATTGTGCGCTGAACTTTCTTTATGGTTTCGATGTCTGTTGTCTGGAACAACGGTTTTTGCAGGACTTTTATTTTCAAGCAAAAGGTTTCGATTTCAGAATAACAAATATAAAAGTCAGAAAGCTGGGCAGGAGACACTTGTTCGGCAAGATACCGCATGAAATCATCTTTAACGGTTTTTCCATCGATTATCATTGCTCTTGCCTCCTTCAGTAATTTTTGATACTCGTCATGGGAGTCATGATACAAACTTGCAACCCCTGTAAAAAGTCTGGTAGCCGGTTTGAAAACTGTGCGTCCCAAATATGCTGACTCCATGCTTTTCATTTGAAATGAGATTCCGTTTGTATTACGATACACCGCATCAATTTCTATGCCCCGATGAACTGCCATTGCTCTTAAATCGTGAGATACTGCCTTAACTGCGTCTGAGCGTGTGAGCTCGCCTTTCATAGAGGCAAGGATCCCTTCTAACAGGATAGCGGCTTCATATTTATCCCAGGACGGTTGCCTCTCTGCCATATACAACTACTCCTTTGAAGATGTTTGCGTGTTTGAACTATTTTTTGATTCTTTTACATATTCCATAATATCGCCGAAATCACAGTCGAGGGTCTCACATATACGGCCCAAAATAGCGAGATTTACCGTTTCATCTCGCCGTAGCTTTGTCATTGTATTCGGCGCAATATCTGCGGCTTTTCTCAAATCCGCTTTGCTCATTTTCTTATCTACAAGTAACTTCCACATACGGTTATAAGAAAGCGCCATGTACTCTCTCCTTCTTCCAGATAATACAGATATTTTGTAAGGTGATTCTCAAAGAACGGGCCTTAATGCACACTTGACTTATATTTTACCGCTAATCTCTATTATCTTCAAGAGCGTATCGCAATTTTATGCGAACGCACAATCTCTCCGGCAGAAGAAAAGCAGGGACTTGCCGGGAGCGCATTGCCGACAAGTCCCCGCCGTTCTTCCGTTAGTTTCTTTCTCTGCATTAAATCTCAGTTAGAGTGAGTCCTTCTGGGCGGTTCACAATGAACCGCCCCTGGGTCCAGCACATGAGCGCAGCCTCCCCTTGGTGGAAGGTTTTAAAAATTCGATTCCTTCAAAAGTGGTTTGTACAACTTTTTGGTACAAACCACTTTCTCTTTATTTTACAGTATAGAGATTGGAGGTACTGCTGCCGTTGGGACGGTATCGGGGGGCTTTGACCAGATATCCGGCTTTTTCCAAATCGGATACAGCCCGCTTGACCGTGGAGCGGGACAGCTTCATGTCCGAGGCGATGGTCTTGATGCCGGGCCAGCACTTGCCCTCAGCGTCTGACCGATCCCGCAGGTACATATAAACTGCCCTTGCTCTGGAGGGCAGTTCGGTGTCGGCGTAGATGGTTCCAAAGTAGCTCATGTGTTTTCTTCCTCCATGGATTTGATACTTTTACCCCGCTTTCGGGTTCTCTCCTGTACTGGTTCATGCGCCATACCGCCGTGTCCGGACACCGCATAGCCCCGGTGTTCCGCTGCTTCCTCTGCCTTGGCAGACTTCGGAAGATTCCGTTCCAGATCCACACGATTGGCATAGGCCACCGCTCGGTTTGCCCGCTCCGGCACAGTGTACGGCTCCCCGAAGGTGATGCCCCAGTTCAGGAAGAGCTGGAGCCGGGTCCGCATGGGATGGGTACCGGTTTTCATGACAATGAAGCTGCCCTTGGGGATGGATTTCAGCTCGTCAGGGGTGAGTAGTGCCCGTTCCATCATCTGCAGGCTCTGGCTGGGATCGTTCTTCCCTCGGCTCACCGAGCCGGAGAGGACGGTGCGGCTGCCCAGGGCTTTGGACAGGACTTCCGCAGTCTGGCTGTTGGGGGCGAAACCGCCGAAGATGGTGTCCTGGCAGTTGTCCTGAATGATTTCGCAGCCTTCCTTGCCGTAGTTTTTCTCCAGCTGCGCCAACGACTGGATGATGGGTACCAGCGTCAGCCGGCGAGATCGACCGGCGGAGAACAGGGGCAGAATATCAAAGGGCGGCATGGTTCCAAACTCGTCGCAGAACAGCACCACCCGGTTTTTCAGCTTGCCGCCGTTCTCATCGGCCACGGCAAACAGCTCCCGGCTGAGATTCTGAATCATCAGACCGGCCATAAAGTTCTTGGTGGTGTCCTCCTCCGGCAGGATCAGGAAGATGGCGGACCTCTCCGACGCAAACTTCTCGGCGTCGATGGCGCTGTCAAAGCACAGGATCTGCTCCAGTTCGCTGTCCAAGAAGGCATTCAGCCGGGACAGGACCGTGGACATGACGGAGGCCATGGCCTGCTCGGCGCTGTTGAGGGCGGCTCCGGCGAACCACCGCGCCTTGTGGTCCGGAGGCAGCTTGCCCATCAGAAGCTGGAAGTGGCTCTTGCCCTTGACGCCACTGGGTTCCAGAAGATCCTGCACCAGCTTGAACACGGAGACGATGTGTCGGCGCTCCTGGGGATGGTCTTCGTCGGGCGGCAGGAACTCAGCCAGCATCAGGATGACAGAGGTGAGCAGACCTTCGGCGGCATCGTAGAAGAAGGCGTTTTGCCCACGGTTGCTGTCATCGCCGTCCGGGTTGACAATGGTCTTGGACAGGATCTTGGCGTATTTTTCTGCTTTTGCGCGGGCCGCCAGATTCCCCGGCTCCTTTCGGGCGATATCCATGTACCGGTTGACCAGCGTCAGCAGATTGTTGCCATCCGAGCGGGTGGGATTACGCAGGTCGATAACAGAGATATTGTACCCATAGCACTCCTTGGCGATGGTTCCGTAATTCCGGGCAAGGTCGCCCTTGCTGTCCAGCGCCAGCCAGCTCATGCCGCTGGCACAGGCATATTCCAGATTGGGATAGAGGAAATAGGCTGTCTTGCCGATGCCGGAAGCGCCGATCATGAGGCAGTGGATATCGTCGCTGTCCACCAGAGCGGTAAGCTCGCCCTTCTTGCCCTTGCACCCCAGCACCAGCCCCTGCTCCGCGGGGCGGTTGTGGCCGCTGCGCCAGTCCCTGACCCGGAACGGGACATGGGCATAGATCTTTTTGATCTCCTTTGCGGTGGCCCACCTCGCGGTACCGTGCTGTCCGTCGCCCACCGTCCTGGACTTGATGCCGCTCAGGGTGTAGCAGTGGGACAGCGCAGCAAGTCCTCCGATGACAAGAAACATTCCGGCGCCGGCCAGAATCAGGAGAGCCACCTTTGACTCCTTGAGCTGCTCCAACAGAGTTATCCAAAACTCTGGCATAATGTGTTCACCTCGCATTTCTGTTCTCTGACTGTAGTCAAGTCATCGTTCCAGTCCTTGTTCTCCGGAACGAGCCGTTCCACGGTGTAGTCCGCTTCCAGCTGGGCCATCATGCGCTGGTTGGCCAGGTGGCCAGCCTCGTCGTTGTCCAGACAAAGCAGCACGGTGTGAATCTGGGGCATCCGCTCCAGCATCTTCGCCACCGGCTGGATGGAGGTGCCGCAGCAGGCCACATAGCTGTGGCGCTGCCAGTCCTCCGGATGGAGCGTGATGTAGGAGAGCATATCGATGGGCGCCTCGAACACATAGAGGCTTTCGTCTGTTCCCATATGGTGAAAACTGTAGCGGGGATTGCAGCCCTCCACATTGAGCCGGAAGGCTTTTCCGTAGCTGTTGGTACTCCGTTTGTGGGCGTGACGCGGGACGCCTTCCTCATCTGTGCCCACAAATACTGCATTGTGGTATTTCGCATCTTCGTACAGGAGCCTTTCCCTGGCGAAGTGGGCTACCACACTTCGGTCAATGTTCCGATGCTTCACCAGATAGGCATAGACCCTGCGCATATCGGAGTGGACCGGCGGCAGGACAAAGGGCTTTGGCGGCTCCACCACCCGCTCTGCGGCAGAGGGGTAGATGGTACCCACTTCTCCGCCCAGCAGCATGGTCACCGCTTCGGGATAGCTGAGGTTGTAGAAGCGCTGCACAAAGCTGACGGCGTGACCGCCCCTCTCCTCGGCATGGTCGTACCACTCGTTTCCGCGGACGGTGACGCTGTGGTCCTTGGCCAGCCGTTTCTCTCTGCCGGACGGAATCAGCTTCTCGCCACGGAACCGGAGGAACTCCTCCAAGTCCACAGCGGCGGCACGCTGCCTTTGCTCTTCTGTAAAGTGAATATAGGTTGACATGGTTCCCTCCTGTTACATGGTCTGCTGATACGACACCTGCTCCTCGTGATCGTCTGCCTTGTGGCCTATGGCCATACGTTTCTCCATCAGGCGTGTGCGCCGTTTGGAGTCAATGCGGATTCCGGCCGGGTTATGAGGCGGTACAGAATTATCCCGGAAGATCCGGCTCATGTGATGGAGCAGCTTGGTTGCCGCCAGCATCACGGACGGATCACGGAACTGGTCGAAGCGGTCGAGGAAGAATTGAGCGTACTGGTTGCCCTGGGCGGCTGAGCGTGTGAACCACTCCCTGGCCTGCTCCCGATCCTGCTCCACATCCCGGCCCAGGAGATACAGCTTGCCCAGGGTATATTGGGCAAAGGAATTTCCCTGTTCGGCGGCAGCGGTCAGGTACTCCAGAGCTTTTCTCACATCCTTCTTTACAGACTCGCCGGCGAGGTAGAGCTTTCCCAAACGATATTGGGCAAACTGGTTTCCATGCCCGGCAGCCTTATCCAGCCAGCGCAATGCCTCCGCTGTGCGTTTCTGAGAAAGGAGCAGTTTCCCAAGGGCGTATTCCGAGAAGTCATTTCCGGCCTCTGCGGACAATCGAAACCACCGCTCGGCTTTTTCATGATCCCGCATGGTGGAGAGGTCGTCCCGGTAGAACTTACCCAGCTGGTGGGCTGCCACCGTATATCCCTCTGCCCAGAGCTGCTCCAGCTCCCGAACCGCTTCCGCGTGTTCCTCATCCAGCGCATAGACATCCTGCAGCACGGATTTGGCGGCACGGTAGCGCTGTGCCTGATCGTATACGCTGGTGGATCGATGTTCCTCCTGTGCTTCCTCCGGCTCAGGCTCGTCCTGCAGTGCTTCATCTTCAAAAGTTGGGAGGCCGAGACGAATGTTCTCGGCCTCCCGGATGATGTCGTTCTTGATTCTGCGAAACTCCCTCTGCTGGGAGAGCGGGAGATGCTCCCGTGGTGTGCGGCTGCCGTAGCACTCGTTCAGCTCGTCCCGGATCTGATTCCAGATTTCGTAGCACTGCGCTACTTCCGGCTGTCGGGACAGCTCATCCACGATGGTGTCCACCAACGCTTTCAGTGGCTTTTTCAAATAGCCATACTGCTTTTTCCCGGTGGTGGTTTCCAGAGCCTGCACCAGCTGGCTCATCTGCTCCTCGATGACGGGGTTGTCGCAGAGCTGGTGATTCATCCTGTGGATCAGCTCCCGCATGGTGTCCTGGGCTGTCTCGACCAGATCTTTGTAGGCTACATCCTTCCGCTCGTAGATCTGATTCATCTCATCCCGGAAGATAGTGTTGGTCAGCTTGGAGCGCATGGCCGCAATGCCTTCTCTGGTCAGGAAGCCCTCCTTGGGATTGTCCGACCAGACCATCATGTGGATATGGGGGTGATGTCCCTCATTGTGGAAGGCCGCATACCAGCGGAAGTGATCCACCGGTATCCGCATAGCCCTGGCCAGATCCTGTGTGTGCATCATGAGCAGAGTGCGCCACGCATCCGCGTTGTCGTATTCCAGGCGGGCGGCATCTTCCCGGCGCAGGGAGTAGATGATGGTCCACACATTTCCTTCATGGGCCTCCAGCTCGGACATGGCTGCATTCAGGTCAACTGCCGGAGCGGAGCTGAACAGGCCGTGTGCGCCGTGACGCTCCACACGAGGACGGGTGGCAATGTAGGACATGTATCCGCTCTCTGAGTTCATCTCATGAAGGTTTGCATCCAGCGCCATGGTGATGAATGCGGAGGCAGTTCCAAGCGTTGGGGTCTTGCAGTAGTCCTCGTACTCGAACAGCTCCGCAGCATCGGGAAAGTCATGGAGCAGCTTTTGGATCAGCTCCCGCTGGCCTTTGGTAACCGGACCGTTTCCGGACAGCTTCTCCACGCCTTCACGGGTGGCGATGTACTTCATGTACCCGCCGGCCTTGTCCGATTGGATATAGCCGCTTTTCTGTACGAGCTTTGCCATGGGTTACACCGACTTCTGGAAGTCCAGTGCGTCCTTGAAGGAGATGCGCCCGTTGGTGCGCTTCATATCCCGGATGGCTTTTCCGCGCAGGCGCTGGTATTCGCCTTCGTCGATGTCGGTGTCGTAAGCGATGATCTGTCCCAGCACATGGAGATCCACGCCCTGCTTGAACAGGAGCGAGCCCATGCGCCCGGTATAGTAATCCAGTGTGCCGGTCATCATGGCAGAGAGTGCTTCGGGCAGAAAGGCGCCGGCGTTCTTGGTATGCAGATAGCCAAGATAGAATTCCACTGCTTTTTCGATGAACTCACTTTGGGTTCTACAGTTATCTGACCGATAGGTGTCCTCAATCTGCTCCTTCACAGATGGGGTCATCCATACAGTTACCTTCTGTTTTCCTTTTACCATAGTACCTCCTTGTTTGTTGGAACCGCTGTAAAACCCTTGGTACAGCGGCGTTCTCGTAAAATGGAGCGTTCCTGCTGCTGTTTAGGCTCAAAAGGAACGGCCTATCCAAAAGCCTGAAACTGCCCGCACTGCGGGCAGTTGTGAATGGCTCGGCGCACAAGGAGCGTCGGGCCTTTCTCCTGCTTGCCTTTCGTCGGCCTCCACCTCCCTCGAAAAGCGGCACAAACCCCGCCTGTTTCCCCAGGGCGGGGTACTCGGTCGGTCAGCCGCTGAAAGCCGCACACAGCGGCCCACAGGGGGCAACACGGCGCTACATCTGCATCTCCGGGGATGCCGGACTCTGCTCCGACAGATAGTTCGCACTGCACTCCTCCAGACTTTGGCCCCAGTACTCCTGACAGTAGGTGTTCATCCTGGGGAGGAGCAGGGCCTGTTCCTCGGCGCTGAGGCGATACTTAAACGCCTCCTCATCGCCGTTGCCCCGCTGCAGATACACCTCCAGCGTGTCACAGACACGGCGGGCATCCAGATCGTAGTTGGCATAGATGTTCAGCCAGTCATCGTTCTCGGTGGTACAGACGTTGGTTCCGAACACCTCGTCCGCATGGAACGATACTTCCATGTAGAACTCCAGCAGGTTGTCGTTCTGAATAATATCCTCCGCAAAGGAGATGTCCTCTGCGTGGAGCGTCCGGATACCGGTGAGATACTGGGGCTCCGTTTCGTATGTGATCTCTTTTCCCTGCAGACGATCCAGGAAGGTGCGCCACTGTTCGTCCGGTGACGCGGCGCTTTTCTTCGTGGCGAAGTAGACGGCGGTGCTGACATCCTGAATGCGGAATCGCTTCCAGCCGTCCATGATGTTGAGGGCATCGAGGTAGCCGCTGTCCAGGTCAATGTCGAATGCACCGACCACTCTGCCGGTGTTATCCAGCCGCTCCGACACATATGTTTCGAACTGCTCACGGGACAGTTTCTCTCCACGGGGAAACATTTCAGTGAAGTGTGCGGGGGCGTCGCCGTCTGCCTTGCGGATATAGCTGCGAAGGCGTCGGGCAGTTTGCAGGAACTCCATATGTTCTTCCGTCAGGAAGTAGTCGGCACTGCCGCCCTCCGTGACATGGAAAACGGCGAAGCGCCGTGTGGCCTCCCGAGCCTCCTTCTCCGCCTGCTGCTCTGCCCAGAGCTCGTGGCTGATGCGCTCGTACTCCCGCTGAGGAAGCTGGTTGCACATTTCATCAAGGACATTCTCCAGATGCTCCTCCAGCGTTTCATCTTTCAGATGCTTGCTGAGGGCGTCGTACCAACGCTCGTCAATCCAGAGGGTGATGTCTTTGCTGTTCACTGCGACGCCTCCACTTCTTCTGCGGGTTTGGGCGTGACAGGCTTCGGGCTGCGGCGGGACTTGTTCGGAGCAGCGGCGTTTACATCGCTCTCGTCGATGTATTCACGCACCGGAGCGGGCACATATTTTTCATAGAGTTTCACCAGCGCATCCGTCATCTCACGGTCCAGGTCAAGCTCCTTCTTGCCCATGTAGCGTTTGAGCGCCGAGAGCTTCTCCTCATCGAAGGTGATGGTCAGGTTCACTTGTTTCATTGGCACTTCCTTTCTCAGTTGTAGTTGATGTATTCGATCTCCAGCCAGTGGGTCCAGCCGCGGCCTTCCAGCTTGGTCTTGACCACACCGTACTTGGTGCCCATGGCCTCGATGACCTCGCCGTTTCCGATGTAGACGCCGATGTGTCCGTCGTGCCAGACGGCAAGGCCGGGAGTATCCGGCATGGTATCAATGGGACCGGACACCGATGCGGAGTAGTACATCTGGTTTGCTCCCAGGTCGGGCATGCCGTTGGTGGCATAGTCAATGGTGAGGGTTTCGGGATTCAGCCAGCCATAGCCTTTGATGAGACCGACGCAGTCCGTTGTCCGTCCTCCCAGCCAGTTGGCCCGGATGAAGTCTGCGTAGGTACCAACGCCATCCGGATACTGCTCCAACTTATAGGCGAAGAGCGAATCGGTGAGGACACTGCCGTAGGTTCCCCAGACATAACCCCAGCCGGACTCCCAGGCATGGATGGCGTAGGTCACAAGGTCAGCGGCATTCTTGGTGGTGGGATCGGTGAAGGTGGAGATGTCCAGCTCAATGCTGCTCCCATCCCCTCGGAGATACTCGCCGCTGTAGCTGCCGCCACCCACGGCACCGGCTATCATGGTATAGATGTGGTCGATGTTGCTTTTGTCATCCTCCGTGATTGCTCTGCCCAGATGGGCTTCCAGATTGGCGTATGCCTGGTACAGCGAGATCGGCACCGCGACGGTATATTCTTCTTCCTCTGTACTGGTAGTCCCGTCCTCCAGAGTCACTTCCACGGTTCGGGTTCGGGTTTCGGTGGTGTAGAAGCACCCCACGAAGCTGTTCGCCGCCCGTGTGGACGGGGCGTCCTCCCCAAAGCAGAGGGCATAAAAAACAGCCTTGACACGGATGGGGTCAAGGCTGTTGCCGCTGTCCATCTGCCCATTGGCAGAGGACACCGCCGAGTCCAGAAGAGAAAAGGCCGAGCGCATCTCCTCAATGTGATACCGGAACTCCGCAGGGACTTCGGCGGAGAACTCGCCTCCATAGAAGCACGCCTCCACCGAATAGTTGTTGTGTTCTGAACCGCCGGAACCAATGGCGCAGAGCAGGGCGATCAAAAGAATGACCGGTGAAAAGACTGCCACCAGAATCCAGCCCACACCTTTTCGGGTCTTTTCATTGGTGAGGAGCATGGCGGCGGCTTTTGCGATTGCCGCAGGCACAGCCATCAGCGACCACCTGCCGATCCGAAGAGTTTCTCCTTGTAGGACGGAGCATGAACCTCCAGCAGGTATCGCTCATTGCCGCACTTATACAGGCAGACGCCCCTCTGAGGAAACTTGATGAGGTTGTATTCCGACTCCTCCAGCTGAAGCATATCCATGTAGGATCGCTTGTCGATGGAGCCGGCGTTGAACAGGAACTGGTGGGGCGGGATGCTGAACAGGGGCTTTGTCATCTCACGGACGCCTTCCTGGTCAAAGTCCTCCAGATTCTGACTGGCCAGAAGCATGGCGGATTCTTTCTTTCGCACACGCTTCAGGCAGTTGCGGATGTACTCGATAGCAGTGGGGTTGGACAGCCAGATATACAGCTCGTCCAGAGCCGCCACGGTATTGCCCACGGTCAGAAGCTTGTCGGACATGAAGGACAGCACATTGAAGAGCATGGCGTTGCGGACATTCTTGGCGGCACTGAGCATCCTTTTCACGCCGAACACCAGAAAGCGGCTGGAGGTGATGTTGGTGTGTCCGTTGAAGAACTGGGCGTCGGCCCCCTTGCACATGGAGTGCAGGCCAAGCAGCACCTCCTGCAGGAGCTTTTCAGTATAGAGCTGGTGCTGACCGGCATCGTAGTTTTTGAATTCCTGCTCGATGAGGTCGTACAGATCGGAGAGAATGGGATAGTCCTCCGGACGCATCCGGCTGAAGTTGGTGCGCTCGGTGATGCCAAACTTCTGATACAGCTTGGACAGCATGATCTCAATGGTATCGATATGCGCGTCGCTGAAATCCTTATAGGCCCGGAAGAAGTCCTTCAGGAAGGAGATGTGCTGGGCCAGCAGGGTGCTTTTGCGAAAGGCCTCCGGCGCGTCGGTGGCATTGGGATCGCCGCCGTCATCCCAGCACTTGGGTTCCAGCACATTGATGATGTACTGTCCGGCCATGAGGTCGGCGAAGCAGCCGCCCACCGCCTCGCACATCTCCTGCTGTTCGTGTTCGGCGTCCAGGGAAATGATGGACTTGCCGGACTCCAACAGGTTCAGGATAAGCAGCTTCATGAGGTAGGATTTGCCCTGACCGGAGTTGCCCAGGATCAGGATGTTGGCGGAGGTCTTATCCTCGTCCCGCTGGTCGAAGTCCACCAGAATGTTGCTGCCGTATTTGTCTTTGCCAATGTAGAAGCCCTTGGGGTCCAGTTTGCCGGAGTAGTTGAAGGGATAGAGATTTGCCACGCTGGAGGCGGGCAGCACCCGTTCAAACTGGACGCCGAAGGCATTGTGACCGCTGGGATTGACACAGCGGAAGCCCTGCTGCTGGCGGAGCAGGAGCTTGTCGACATTCAGCTTGCTCCGTACCAGCTCCGTCAGCACATCGGTCTGGAGCAGCTTGAGGGTGTTGTAGTCCGAGGCGGTCAGCTCGATATAGACCGCACAGTGGAGCAGCGGCTCACGGTTGCGGTGCATGGCGGCCACCAGGGTCGCCACATCCTGCAGGTTGCTCTCGGCGGTGACCGTCTGCTGCAGGTCATTGGTGTTGGAACTGTTCATGCGGTTTTTGTTGGCTGCGTTCTGGATGATTCGCTTTTCCTCTGCGGGCGTGACCTGCCGGGTGTAGATCCGCAGGGTGATGCCGTCCTTTTCTCCCAGGTGGCGGAGGATGGCCTGCTCGTCCGTGCTGGTGGGGTATTCCCGAAGGGCCCAGACGCAGCGGTAGGTGTTGCCGCAGATGAAGTGGTCCGGCATGAAGCTGACCACTGAGGGAGCGATCATGTCCAGGAAGGACTTGATGTTCGCCTCCTCACGGCCCTGAGGTGCGGGGTTTACTCGTTTCTTTGCCATGGAATTCCTCCCTTTATTCGCCCACAATGACCCAGCGGTCACCGTCGTAGTCCTCGTACTGCTCGGTGGTCACATTCTGCTCGAAGTAGACGCCCAGCATCCGTTTGAGATCCTGCTCGGCGGCCCGGCGGGTGGTGAATCCGTTGTCATTGATGCTCTGCTCGATGCGGCTGAGGTACGGAAACACATCCGTATCCTTTTCCTTCCGCAGCCGGATGATGATATAAAACTCCCGGCTGGAGGCCATCAGCACCTGAATGCGGTCCAGGTGTGTGCTGTCCTGCTCCAGAAGCCTGCGTATGGCAGGGAGCTCCTCGCAGGTCTGCCGTTCCTGATAGAAGGTCTTGTTCCGTTCAAAGGACTCCTTGGAGTTGAGCGCCAGCATCTCGATCTCGGCCTGTCCCTTGACCACATTCAGCAGAGCGTAGATTCTGGCGCTGATGCTGGAGTCCGGCAGGACGCTGATGTTGGTGGGCTTGATGATGAAGAATACCAGGTCGCCCATGCGGGTGGCGATGCAGTAGTCTTTGACGCTGTCGATCCCCATGAGCTGCCGGGTAGACTGGGCCGACTTATCTTTTTTCTTTCTGCTCATACTGTGATCCCTCCTTTGGAAAAGAGCGCCGGAAACAGGCCGGTGCAGCGGATGGTGACGCGGCAGGTCACCGTCTTGGGGTGCTGGCGGAACCAGTATTTTGCCCGGACATTTCTCGCACCATCGCAGCGGGAGCTTTCACACAGGCGTCCGCCCACATAGCTTTTCAGAAGGGCCCGCAGACTGCGGAAGCCGTGATAATATCTGCCGTCCTCACTGCGGCAGCACCACTTGTTTTGGGACTCGTGCCAGAAATACGCATTGTCACACTCCCAGCGTCTGCGTTTCCGGCTCCACCGAAGGGTCAGCGAAGCAGACAGATCTTTTTCTTCGTATCCTTCGGTTTCCTCAAAAGAGAAAGGAGGCGCCGTACCGAACATGGTTTCGTCATAGCTCATATCACATTCTCCATTCATAAAATTGCTGTCTGGTGATCAGGAAGGCCACCGCATACCGGATAAAGTCCAGAATGCTGGTGCCGTCAAACCGGATGCTGAGGAAGGCGTAGACCGCCGTCAGCACCAGCGGAATAAAAATTCCGGTCTGGGTCAGCGCCAGGACGGAGAGCAAAAGCCCTACGCCGATGACGCCCACATCCTTGAGTTCCCAAAGCCACAGCATTGCTTTGGCGGTCAGGTTATCGGGATAGATGTACAGGATAGTTCACCTCCAAGAAAAAAGCCGCCGGGGTTCATTCCCCGGCGTCCATGCGGTATCTCATTCGTTGGTCGTTTCCTCGGTCTGGTTCTGCGCCTCATATTCGGCCAGCGCCTGTTCGATGAGTCCGATGACGAACTCCTTCTGGCTGATCTTCCGGCCGCGCTTCTTTTCGGCGGCGATGAAGTTCTTCAGCCGCTGATCCAGTTCCTCAGAGATTTGGAATGCCAAGGTTTTGGTTGCTGCCATGATCGTTTTTCCTCCTTCGAAGTGTTCTTTGAGTACCAGTTCCACATATTCTCCCAAGGTGCTCAGCGCCAGCTGCTCTTTCTCCGCAATGACCTTGGCGTGGAGGTCTGCGGGAATCATTGCACAGAGATTCTTTTTCGCATTCATGGAGCGTTCTCCTTTCTGTATTTTGCAGGCAAAGCATACTGCACCCAAGGACAAATAGCTATTCACACAACCCAACAAAGAAGCAAGCGTAAACGAAGCAGAAGCAACAAGGCACATTCAGCTTGCCAGAAGCACCAGCGAAATGCCATGGAGAACATAGTCCACGCACGGAATGGCAACGGAATTGCCCAGTGCTTTGTAGCGGGCTGAGTCCGAGGCGCCGGGGATGGCTGTCCAATTGTCCGGGAAGCCCTGAAGGCGCTCACACTCCAGTGGGGTCAGCCTGCGAATCAGCTTTGGCCGGCCTGTCCCTTGCAGCACAAGATCTGTGGCATCCTTATGCTGACGGGCACTCTGGGTGCTGACCACCTCGCCGTCCTTGAACACATCCACCCGCTGCCTGCTGAATACCGCATGGTGGTCGGTTGCGGTCAAGGTATAGGCGATGTCCTGCTGATAGCCGATGCCGTTCCCACCGTTTTTGGGTTGCCTGTCGATGGCGTTGCCGGTGATGCAGAATACCGGTTCCTGCTCTACCAACGGCACATTGTTGCCGCCGGTACCGTACCGTGCGGACATGGTGGGAGCGACCCGATGCGGACCGGTGTAGCGGGAGTCGATGCCGTGGTTCTCATAGACCAGCGGCTGGTGTCCGTGTTCCTGGGCTCGGAGAGTCCCTGTCACATTTTCACTGCATTCCATGACGCTGCCGCCCTGGTCGTTGAGGCACAAAACCGATGGCATGCAGTTCCCGCCAGCGCTGCCCTTCAGCGTGGGGGCGAGTTCTTCGCCATAGCCGATGCCTCCGGCGGATGCTCCTGCACCGGCAGAGAAACCGGCAGTCAGGACGCAAGGGTAGCCCTGTCCGGCCTGACCGCCCCCTGCACTCAGGGATGTATGGCGCTCCGGCGTCAGGAAACAATCGCCGTTGCCCTTGGCCACTACACCTTCCGCAATGAAGGTTTGCTGCTTCATTCCCGGTTGGGCGCCCAAGGCTCCGGCCACATCGTGCAGATCCCGGACTTCATCTCTCTGATTTGCCGCAAAGGCAATCGGCTGGAGCAGACCGTTTCGGCCTGTGGACATCCCGCAGTTTACGCCAAGCGTTGCCGCAACATCGCCGGTCAAATCGCCATTGTACCCATCAAAGCCTTCCACATCATCCTTGTCTGGCTGTGTGACAAAGGTCTGCATTTGCATATTGTTAGTGGCCATTAGGGCGCCGGACACTCCGTGCAGGTTGATACCTTCATCCCTCTGGTTGATATGGTACGCTTCCAACTTGGTGGCGTCGCCGTCCGGTGGAGCGACTCCAGATTGGATTTCCAGCGCCCGTTTGAGCTTCTTGGGGAGCTCTTTTCCTCGCTCAAGGGCCCGGCGCAGGATACCCAGGCAGGCTTTCGGGGTCAAATAGTATTTGTCCGGCGGATCGTCCTGCAAAATCTGCGACAAGGAAGATTCTTTTTCTTCTCTGGGGGACACCCCAGTATTGAGCGTCAAGGCATCGCCACGCCAGGGAGAAATCAGTTCCCAATACGATTCGCCCAGCAGATTCCCAGCGCCCGGTGTCAGGTCGAGGGACTGAAACACCACCGACTTTAATTCGGACGATCTCCTCGAGGACGATCCGGAAGTCCTCTCCTTTGGGAGTTCCGCTGGAGAAGGCTCCGGGAACATTCTCCCACACCATAAATCGAGGTCGTATATAGAGAGCTGTTCTGTTTCGTAATCGTTCTGCATTTCTCATCTCCTTTACAAGTCTGACCTGTTCCATGAACAAGCCGGAGCGCGCGCCGGAGAGACCGGCGCGGTTTCCGGCCACAGACAAGTCCTGACAGGGAGAGCCGCCGCAGATGATGTCCACCGGCGGCAGCTCCGCACCGTCAAGCTTTGTGATATCGCCTACATGGACCATATCGGGAAATCGAAGCCGGGTCACCTCTATCGGGAATGCTTCGATCTCGCTGGCCCACACAGGAACGATGCCGTTGTGAATGGCGGCCAGCGGGAATCCCCCGATCCCGTCAAACAGGCTGCCCATCGTCGGCGCAAGTTTCGCATCGTTCATTTCCGTGCGGACACGAAAATTCACTCGCTCCGCTGCGCCTCCTCTCCCCACACAAGCCGCGGTATCGGGCTTGTGCGGGGGCCCCATGCTGTTTGTTCTCATTTGGCTACCGCCTGAACGATGGTTCTTGTGGTGGAGACTGCGGCCTGGGCGGTGTAGACCGCAGACATGATGTTGGCTCTTGTGGTGGTATCCAGGCCAAAGGCTCCGGCGATACGGGGGATCTCACCGGCGGACAGCATCAGGCCAAGGCCCAGAAGCGCATTATCTTTAAACACCATCAATCCGGCTATCAATATGGTGGATTGCAGGAAAGCGGTCAGGCACAGGCCGATGATCTGCTTGCACCACTGGATGAAGCCGTCGGTATAGCCGCGGGGCACGCTGAACATATAGAGACTGCCTACCGCAATTTGAATCAGAAGGATACCGCCGCGCTTCAGGTTTGCAAAGAATACCTTGATCACCGCATAGGCCATCAGGATAATACAGAACAGCAGCATGATCGGGCTGGTGATGGATGCAAACCCAAAGTATGAGCCGGATGTCATGCCTGTCAGGGAATCCACTCCGCTGAGCGTATCGACAATCTCGGTCGCCACCTCGCCAATGGAGGTCCCATATCCGGTAATTCCGGCGGTGAGGCTGGCCTGCAGCGTGACAGAGAGTTCATAGAGCCGAACCGGCACCACGGTAAACAGGCTTACCGCCATAAAGCCCTTGATGGCGTTGAGGGCGATCTCCTTGACATTTCCTCTGCCGGAGGAGTATTCAATGCCGCATTCAAAGCAGGCCACCACCAGGCCGGTGCCGTAGAGCGCCCAGGCCAGATAGGAGAAAAACAGTACCACGCTCTGCACCCAGCTCATCTCGAACAGCTCAACGCCCATGTTCCCCATCTCGGCAAAGAAGTTCCCGAGGAAGCCCATGACCTGGCCATAGATCCAGTCAACGATCTGTCCGAGGATGGTGTCGGCAACAAAATCCCAAATAAACAATGGTTCGCTCACCTCTTTTCGGGGCGAGGCCGCACCAACTGCCTGGGATAAAGGGCCGGGGGCCGCACAGCTGGTACGGCCCCTGGGTCACTTACTTACATGGTCTGCTGCCACTGAGGGTCAGCCGTCTGGGTCTGCTCCTGAAATACCTCCAGGTAGTCGGAAACCGCCTCCGTGAGCTGCCGGTAGTCCCGGCTGTTGGGATGGTAGACATACCAGTCCGCTTTCCCGTAGTCATCCCAGATGTAGGGGGTGATCCCGTTTTTGAAGTTCGGGTTGTTGGTCTGCTTTTTCCCGAGGATGTCGGAAAGGTTCAGGAGCAGCGCATCCACCTGGCCTTCGTTCCGGTTCAGAATGGAGATGCGAAGGGCATGGTATTGATTTGCCACAATTCCAGTGACGAACTGGATCTTTGCCCGGTTCAGCTCATTCAGACGCACATAGCAGGCCCGGCCTACATAAGTGGCATCAGGGTACTTCGGGGCAACGATCCTGTGAAGCTCTTGCTCAAAAAAGTTCATATGCCCTCCTCAGATGCCCACGATGTCCCAGAGATACATGGGAGCCGTCAGAGTAAACACCAGGCAGGCAAAGAGGATGGCCGGAGCCGCCCACTCAAACTGACCGGACTTCCGATACTCGAAATAAGCGGTACCCAGCTTGGCAAAGAAGAACACCGCCAGGATCAGGTCAATGGCGGGAAACACCACGTTGTTGACCACAGTCTTGATCTGAGCGGATGCGGTGGTCCAGGTACTCTCCACGGCGCCGGCCACATCCCCGGTCCCTGCGGCAAAGGCCGTGGTTGCCGTCAGGCAGACCATAGCCAGCACCACGATCATCATAACAATCAGGCGTTTGCAGTTATATTTACGCATAGATGAACCTCCATTGTGAGTTTGTTAATTTGCGGGGGCGATATGCCAGTCTTCCCATAGGTCGCCCGAAATCCGAATGGAATCCGTTAGGTTCATGGACAGCATGCCTGCCGGCGTCCAGCAGTCCAGGAGCCAGGTGTACGGCGTATAGCTTCCATCGGGATACCAGATGGGGGTGAAATGGGTCGGCCTGTTATATGTGCTGTAGGGATTATTCTTGAAGGCGAAGGCGGAGCGTTTGCCGCTGACGCTTCGATCCAGAAGCCGCCAGAATCCTTCGTAGTTGAACTCCGGGAAATAGGTCACGGCATTTTGCGCCGCAGTCACGGCAGAGCTCTGGGTCGTGCTGACATTGGCAGTCACAGTCTGCTGGATGCCGTAACCGCTTTTGGCGGTCGTGGCGCTTGCTGTGGGGGACATGCTATCCGGCGTAATGGCCATGGAAGCCGACAGGCTGGCGGAGTAGCCGCTATAATCAAACTCCCACCAGCCTTGATCCTCCCACCAGCCGTTGTCCACCCAGTGGTACCAGCGGTCCGTGTGGGATTTGCCCTCGCTGTCCGTCCACCGGTCCGTGTGCCAGCACTTCTCCCAGTTTTCAACCCACACCCAATTCTCCTGCCACCAGGGAGACCAGATGCCCCAGGAGGCAGAGGTCACTTCCTCTTTCTCCGGGATGCTCACCAGGGTAAAGTCATCGTTTCGGTCATCGGCCACGGGATTGGGGGGATCGTTCCCGTCCAGATCAACGATATTGGCAGTGATGGTGCTTTGGGCCGTGCCGCCGCCCTGGACTCGGACCCGGATGGTGCAGACACAGGGTTCCTCCGGCGTATGCCATTTCACCCAGACCAGCTGGCTGTCTCCCTCCGGGTAATAGACATTGCTGACCGTATAGGTGCTGCCTTCGATCACAAACTGCACGGTGACCGGGTTGTCCGGGTCAGACTGACCGCCGGACACCTCCACGGAGGTGATCACATCTGTGTCCACCCGGTATTCGTAGTCAAACTCGTCGATCTCCGGCGGCTCCAGCTCGTCGTTGAACCGGACAATGCCAATGCCCAGAGAGGAGATGATCTGGTCGTTGCTCACCTTGCTGGTGGTGCTGCCCGACCAGGCGGGATACCCCAGGTCTGCTTCCTCCAGAAAGATGGCCAGCGGCAGGTTCTGATGGGTCAGCGAGCCCATCCAGTATCGAAGATCACCGTCAACTGTCTTATCATAAAGGGCAGCTTCGGTTGCGGTCATAGCGTAGTTGGCGCCGCCGTAAACCAGGTATGCAATCGGCTCAATGACGATTTTATAATCACCGCAAATCAGGGTGTCAAAATCCATCCCAACATACCCGGCAATGGCCCGAATGACCTGTTCATCCGTAAAATAACTGCGGATGGCATCAATGCTGGCCGGATAGCTGCCGGAGGAGATAATGCGGGGAAGGCTTTGGGCTGGACGTATGCAAGTATATCCGCCTACAATTGGCCGTAGAGATGCACCGCTGTTATAAGATAGCTTGCTTATCTTTCCAAAGTGGATCACATTGGTACCCGGCATTTTGTTGCTCCAATCTATCGTGTTTCCTATGACCGCATGGCTACTTGTTTCAACAACAGAAATGCGGACGCCGTCCATGCCGGGGTTCCAATAGCTGGTGGATGTTCCGTTGCCCAGATTGCCTCCGCCGCTATCAATATTCTCATCGCCAATGGCGTAAGCAGGCACAGCGATTCCCAGCATCAGGACGACGGAAAGAATAAGCGCAAGAATTCGCTTCATAGAGGACCTCCTTTCGGATTTTTGGGCAAAAGAGAAGGCGCAGTCGGGATTGACTGCGCCTTCTTTACAATAATTGGTTAGTTTCCGCCACCCATTGTGCCGATTTTATTACCGTTTTCGTATATATCATTTCCTTCGATGACGGTGTTCTCGCCGCTGTTCTCCACATAACCGAAGCCGGGCACATAGACCTGACCGGCGCTGTTGGTGCTTCCGGCAGCAGGCTCTGTTTCGGTGGGGGTGACTGTGGGCGGCTCCTCATAGGTGGGCGGCTCCTCGTCCTCGGTCCTGCGTTCCTCCTCCGGCACATCTTCTGCGTCGTGGTTCTCCGGCAGTGTCGAGGTTCCATCTGGGGCTTCCGGCTTTTCAGGCTGCTCCGGTTTGACCGGGTCGGCCTGGATGGTCTGCTCCAAACCGCTGGAGTCGGCGCCCTGGGCGGGATCGGTTTCGGATGCGTCCGGCACCTCCACCTGGATGTCCACATCCGTCTGCCCGTCGCTGTTGATACTCACATCCGGGTCGCCACTTTGCGCCGGCTCATCGGATACCACACCGGAAGGAATCTCGGCTTTGCCGCCAAACCGGGCGGCGATTCCAATCGCAACGGCCGCACAGAGCAGGCAGCCGATGGAGATGAGGATCATTTTCTTCGTCTTTTCTGTCATAGCGCATACCTCCCTTGAACATTTTTCTTGTTAAGTGGACAATACCACATCTTTTCGCGGAAGTCTATTGCAAAGGAGAAACCTTTTTAGAAGAGCGGGATATACTTCGCTTCCGTGTGCAAAGTCATGTTGGCAGAGGGCAGAAGGTTTCCGAGAAAGCGTACCGGAACCTCCAAGTGAATCTCCACCACAGCGGTGTAACCCTCGCTCTGACCGGAACTGAGGCCGTTGTTCTCCAACTCCACAGACAAACCGGAGATTATGTACTCGATCTCTCCGCCTGAACGCTTCTGGTACCCCTGTGCCGTATTTTCCAGGCCCAGGGTTTCGGAAAGCTGACCGTATACATCGCCGGTGTCGATGCTCTCATCCCAGCGGCCTGTGCCGTCCGGATACCATCCGGCGGCATAGCCCTCCCGCACGGCGTGGTACACATCGTCATAGTTGTCATTGACGGTGGAGATCACTGCCTGCTGTGCGGCTTCCTTCACGCCCTGGGCGATGATCCATAACCGGCAGAATTCCGCCACGGCACAGAACAGCATCAGCAAGACCAGCACAATGGCCAGGATCATGGGGGCGCCCTCGCCGGAGCGACGGCGAAAAATAGCCTTTCTCACTTCCAGTACACCTCCGACTTTCCTGTGGCCTCCGCAGTCAGCGTAATAGGGAATGAGCCCAGCCCCCCGAAGAGGCCGATATCCGTTTCCAGCGTCAGGGTCACAGTGACCTCATCGTTGAGTTGGATGCGTCCGGTGGCGGACCACCGGATGTCAGGGTCAAGCCCGGTGCTGTCGGTAAGCGCCGCCGCACGGCGAGTGGTTTCCGTACCGACCCGGCCGGCAATTTCCGCCTCACGCACCAGCTCCACGGCATAGGTGTCCAGCTGCTGTTTGGTGATATAGACCGGCAGCACACGGACCACCAGCGCCAGCACCAGCATGGCGCATACCACCAGGACGCAAACATCGATATAGCCTTCGCCGGAGCGCCGTTTCAGTAATTTTCTCATGGCGACCTCCTTTAGAACAGGCTCCCCAGGGAGTTGACGATCTGGTACACGATGATGACGATATAGGTCATCATAAAGCACAGGAGCATGATAAAGCTGAATACCCGGATCTTGGGCGGGATCTTGGCGGCCTTGGCTTTGAGCCGCTGCAGCTCCTGTGCTTTCAGATCATGGGAGAGCATCTGAAAATACATCCTGCCATCGTCGCCCCGGAGGATGCCGATGAGGCCGCGGACGATGTCTGAAATGATGGCTGAGCCCATTCTGGCCTCAAAGCGGATGAGCGCCGCCTCGTAAGAGGAGGACCGCATATCCGCAGTCAGCACATCCAGCTCACGACCAAAGTCAGGCCCGGCGTGTTTCTTGTAGTTTTCCAGAATCCGCAGCACATCCCGGCTGGCAGCCAGCTCCTGATGGATGGTGGCGACGAACCGGGGCAGCTCGCCTTCGATCAGTTCCATTCTGGCCTTGACCAGCTCGTCAGCACGGCGGCTCTCCTTGAACCAGGTCAGAACGGCCAGCACCACGATGAGGGGGCTCAGGATGGGCAGGATCAGCAGGCACGGGATGATGCCGAGCAGGATGAGGCAGGGCTTCAGAATTGAATAAGCCGAGTAGACCTGGGGCGTCATATCCAACCCTGCCGCCGTGAGCTTGCTCTCCAGACGGCGGTATTTGTATTCGTCCATTCGGATCAGCGGAGCCAGCTTCAATGCCCAGCCGAGGATCAGCGCCTCCAGAGATTTGACCAGACTGCGTTCCCGCCGCCCAGCAGAGATGAGCGCCCGTTCCGCAGCCAGCCGGGGAATTTTCAGCAGGTCGGCAAGGACAAAATACAGTCCGGCGGCCAGTGCGGCGCCGAACAGAAATAAAAGTGCGCCCATTTCCTCACCTCCGATACTCGATGGGCTGCGTCAGCTTCACCACAAAGGCAAAGGACACGAATACAGCTGCGATGCAGACGGCGATGACCATCTGGCCGGGGATGGTGTCCACCAGAGTGTGATACCAGTCCGTGTTGATAAACCGCACCAGCGGGATATTGATCAGCACCAGGATCGCCATGGTGACGAATTCCTTGCGGGGGCCGAAGACCAGATTTTCCAGTTCTCCGTTGACTACCCGCATATCCGACAGCTTGCTGACGATGGGAGTCAGGGTGCTTTTCAGGCTGCGGTCTGTCTGGCAGGCGGATACCGCCTCGCACCACTCCTGCCATACCTCGTTGTCGATGGCATATTTCAGGTCATGAAGCGCGGCGTCCATGTCCGGGTCAATGTGCTTGATGCGGGTGAGAAACCGCTGGAACACCTCCTGCACCGGGTGGTGCAGGTACCGGACATTTTCCTCCACCGCCTGCTGGAAGTTTTCCGTGCGCAGATAGGCGGTGGTGATGACCGACAGCGCCGTTTCCAGCTCGGCGGCCACATCCTTTTTGAAGCCTCCGGCCGTCAGCTTGACATACCAGAACGGCATCAGCATAAAGCCGACGGCCAGTACGGGGACGAGGAAGGCGTTCCCGGCAAGAATGGCGATGCAGGCGCCCAGGGCAAACAGCACCAGAGATGCCATGCACACCATGGGGAATTTTCCCTCCCGCCCGGATGCGGCCAATACCGCCTGGGCTTCTGTGATCTCCCGGCGAAAGAAACCGGCCTTTTTGCGCTTGGTCGTCTCATTGATGTCCGCCCGGATGCTGCCGGGGGCGGCAGTCAGCCGGGAAAAGATGCTGTCGCTCATTTCTGCGGGGGAGATCCCCAGCACCATAAAAAGCCCGGCGATCATGCCCACGCAGGCGATCAGTTGGATCGTTGTCATGCAGTTTCCTCCTTCCTCTGGATAAACTGCTCCAGCTCACCGTGGGGCATGCCGTTTTCGATGAACCGGCGCTGCAGGCTCCCGGACATCTCCTCACACTTCTGGTGATGTCCCTCGATGATAAAACGGTCGCCCTCCAGACGGTTTTCCGTGATGTTGTACTCATAGAGCTTATGAAGCCTGCGGCTTCCGTCTGGCAGGATCTCGCACTCGGAGATGTTGGTGATGCGGCGCTGCTTGTTCTCCAGCTGGCGGCAATAGACCACGATGGGATAAGCCTCGGTGACATAGCCCATGAGCGTATCGTCGGGGGTGTCCACGGCCCGCTTGCACAGGGACACCATGCGCCGATAGGTACCCTCACTGGAGCTGGAGTGGATGGTGGTGAGAACGGCCACACCCACACGGGCGGCTTCCTGGGCAGCATTGGCCTCCGGGCCGCGCATCTCACCAACTGCGATGATGTCGGGGTTGAAACGAAGGGCAATGTCCAGCAGTGCGATCTGGTCGATGCGCTGCCGCTCATTCTCGCTGTCACGGGTCTGGGTATGGACGACGGAATTGACCACCCTGCCGTTCTGCTCCCGGATGAGCTGAAGCTCACGGGAGCCGTCCTCAATGGTGAAGATCCGCTTGCGGTCGGGAATGGTGGACATGAGCCAGCCCGCCACGGTGGTTTTGCCGGAGCTGGTGGCGCCAGCCACACAGATGGACACGCCATAGCGCAGGCAGGCGGACAGAAAGTCCAGCATTTCCTCCGTAGCGGTTCCGCTGCCCACAAAGTCCTCCTTGGTCAGATTCTTGGGATTGACGATTCGGATGGAGGCCGCAACACCTGCGTCCTCGTCCAGCACGGGGGTCTTAATGACCGAAACACGGATGTTTTTGGCCAGACGGGAGGTGATGATGGGACTGGCGTTGTCCAGCACCTTGCCGGAGTTCTGCAGCATACGGCGGATGACATTGGCCGCATGGTCCGGCGAGTCAAAGTGTTCCTCCAGCTTGACGGTGCGGCCGTCGGAATATTGGATCTCGATGTCCCGCCAGGAATTGATGTCGATCTCCTCGATGCCGTCTGCAAAGATGTACTTGGTGAGGAAACCGTATTCGGCCATTTCCGTGTACAGAGCGTCCACCAGCTCGCCCTGCGTCATGCCGTCCACAGCCATTCGGTTGTCCTGCAGATACCGGGCGATGCGGCGCTTCATCTGCTCCTTGGCCTCATCCCCGCTGTCGGTAATCAGGGTGGCATAGGCGCCGGAGAGGTAGGACTGCACCTGACTGAGTACCTCCCCGAAGGGCATCCCCTCGGCCTGGGGAGCGAAGAAGACTTCGCTTGCCTTGGGGGCGACCTTGGCTTCCGCAAAGATGGACCGTCCGGTATCCTCCTCAAAGGCGATATCATGCACCTCGGCCGGTTCTGGCCTGGCTTCCACCGGGGCGGCGACCGGGTGCGCAGCAAATATGGAATTGCTTCTCTTGTCGCCAAGCATCAGAACACCTCCTTGCAGATTTTCTCGATCTCCCGGCGAAACGCCTTGCTGTCCTTCATGGAGAGGTCATTCAGGAGCGTCCCCTCCAGATACTGCTCCTCCAGTTCCTGAGAGTACGGCAGCTTGAAAGCAACGCTGCCCAGCACTTGACCGATACGGTCGGCAGCCTGCAGAGGCTTGATATTGGACGCAGCTTTATACTGCTTGTCCTCGTCCCAGTGCAGTTCCCGGAGGAGCGGGAGCTGGCTGGACAGGTACCCGATGGACTTCAGATCGCAGTTGGCCAGCCGGAGGACGCTGTCGGCCTCCATGAGCGCCACGGCGGAGAGGATGTCATTGGCGATATAGCTGGAGCAGTCGATGACCACATAGGGGGCGATCTCACGCAGACCGCGGATGAGTTCCTCGGCCTGCTGCTTGGTGCAGGCCGCGTAGGTATACTCGTTCTCGCCCTTTCGCAGCCCCAGTATGGTCAGATAGGACAGCTTTTTGTGGGTGGTCAGGTTGTGCTTGATGAGGTTGACGGAGATGCGCTGGGCCGCAAAGATGCTGCCCAGGGATTTATCGCACTCCAGCTCGGAGGGCGGGCAGATGCAGGGCATCATGGGGGCGGTCATGTCACAGAGCAGCAGCGCCACATTTTTCTTCTGGGAGGCCAGATGCTTTGCGATCTTCACCGCGGTAACCGTTTTACCGCAGCCGGGGCTTCCCCACACGGCGAGAACGCCACCGCCGGACTCCACAACAGGTTCCAGTTCCTCCGGCTCCGTGTTTCGACGAAACAGGCTTCCTTTGATGAAGTTCATTCTCCAGCCGCCTCGCTCTCTGCGGCAGGATCAGCGCCCTCGCTTTCCTCGGTTTCAGCGCTTTCCGCATTTTCAGCGCCCTCCGCCGCCTCAGCCTCCGGCTCGGCGTACAGTTCCTCGATCAGAGCGTCCTGCGCCGCGATAAATTCATCGGCATTCTCAGGTGCGCCGCGGTAGACCAGGGCCAGATGCAGCTCGCTTTCCTGTTCCAGTCCGGCCAGCACCTTGGCCTGCTCGGTGGTCACCAGAAGCGTTACGGTAGAGGGAAGCTCTTTTTCATCCTCAACAGCCTCGCCGGTGTTGGCGTCGTAACCGGAGGAAGCGGTGACGGAGATGACCTCTACATACTGCAGCTCAGGCGGGATCACGGTTTCGCCCATACCCTTGTAGTCGGCCACAAGGACGGAGACGATGTCTCCGCTCTCCAGCTTGCCGGAAAGGCCGGTGGCAAAGCTCTTGATAGTGACCGAGATGGCCTGTTTGTTCCCGTCCAGACTGTACAGATAGGCGTTCTCAGCGGCGGGCTCATAGGAGAGCTTGCTGTCCAGAATGTAGTCGCCCATCTTCAGGTCGGCGGTGGCATACTTGCCAATGACGTCATCCTTGTCTGTCATAATGCCGGAGGGCAGGTTATAAGCGCCCACCTCCACGGTCTGCACCATCTCGGCGGTGATCTCGTCGCCCTCCTTGATGTCGGCGGTGACGCGGACGATTTCAGTCTTCTCGCTGGCGCTGCGGCTGAACAGGGGCGTCACCCCAAAGCAGATGAGGAGCGCAAGAAGGATACACAGCACACCGACCACGGTGCGGTTGCGAAAGATTTTCATATGAGCCTCCTTATAAGAAATATGCGGGGATGAAAGCCACCGCGAAATACGGAACCAGCGGCTGCTTTGCCGATGCGCCCTCCCGCAGTGCCGGGATCACCCGCATGGCAAAGGAAACGAAAAGGAGCGCAGCGGCCATAAGACACAAGCCGGTGATTACCCGGTCAACTCCCAGAACAAATCCAACGGCGGCGGCTAACCGCCAATCGCCGCCCCCCATCAGGCCGAGACCTGCACAGAGGTAAAATGGGGCCATTGCCAGCAGCGCCCCCAAAAGGGAGGCGGGGCTGATGGTGATCAGCCCCGCCGCAGCAATGATGATACAGACGATGTCGCAGACCGTTCTGGTTTTCAGGTCATCCACGGCGGCATAGATGAGACCGCCGCAGAAGACCAGTGCCTGTACCCAGAGCATCAGCCCGCGTAGTTGAACATCTCCTGAATCCGCTGGGTGACGGTGGGCATGACGGTGTCGTCCAGCACAGCGTACAGACCGGCCAGCACCAGGGCGCCCAGAACGACGGCGATCAGCACCTTGACGGCGGTATCGATGTAGCCCTCGCCGGCGTTGCCGCTGACAGCCCGGCTGTGGAAGGCGGCGATGGAAGACTTGTAGCTGGCGGCGGTGGTCTTGGCGGTGTTGGCGATGTTCTTAAACAGCTTCTTCATGAAAAATACCTCCTGTAAGTAAATCAATTTTGATTGTTTGTGGATGGCTTGATGATGTAGGTTCGGTCACAGTCTTCCTGATGCGGGAGGGCAGCGGCTACGCCCTGACAAGGTAAAGGCCGGACGATGGGCAAACGTCCGGCCTACATGGTCATTTCAATACATTCTGCTTGCTCCTGACTCTGGCTGAACTGGATGGGACGAAAGCCCACCCGGTCGCAGTAATAAAACTCGCTGCCGGAAGCGTCGTAAAGCTCCACCACATCGGACAGTGCCATTCGGTATCCCCGGTATCCGGGAGGAGGGCTATCCCTGCAGATGGCATAGATCCGCTCCAGATCATTGGTTCCCAGATTCCCTTCGAATGCCTGGGTATAGTTGCCGGCATCCGGTTCTCCGAACTTTTTGACCAGATCCTCATATCCGATGAAACGCATGGTGACATCCACATCTTTTCGGAGCTGCCAGATGCGGCAGCCCTTCTGCGGCTGACCCAGCTCCTCACCGGGTACCTCACCGGCAGTCAGGCGGTCGAATACGCCCTCCTCCCACTGGGGAGCCAGGTTCATTCTGGCCAGATAACGGGACAGCTCATCGGTCTGGAACATTTCGTCCACAACGGCGGTGCTGTCCTTTACATAGCCCACCATATTGCCATAGAAGATCAGGCGGTTTTGGTTGTCTACTGTGAAACGAATCAGGGTGCATCACCTCCTTCCGGACAACCGGTTTACATCTGCTGACTCATAGCCTGCTCGGGAGCGTCGCTTTTCTGCTCCTGCTGCTCCTGGAGCTTCTGCTCGTAAGCGTCGTTGACCGCCTCCACCAGCGCGGTCCGTGCCTCGGCGGTAATGGCGTGGAAGGTGTCGTTGTATTTGGTTTCGCCATTTTTCTTGTAGGACTCCTGGGGCATGGAGATGAAGCGCCCCTTGTCGGACTCAATGACCCGGATGCCGTGGACGGCAAAGGCGCCGCCGATGGTGGCGCTGGCATAGGCTTTGGTCTTGAAGTCCCCATCCACCATACGGTCGATTCGCGCCTCCACCTGGGGCGTGGGGGTTTCCTGCTGCTTTTTCTTCTGTGTTGCCATGTGACAAATCTCCTTTCTTTCTTTACATGGATGGATGACTCATTTCGAGACCGGCGGGCGATTCCTGCCGGAGTTGCTCCAGCCGCTCTCTGGCCCAGTCGGGCAGATGCTCCTCCCGGAGAATGCCGATAAAGTCGCTGCGGTTCCAGCGTGTCTGCTCTCCATCGCCAAGACAGGTGGCGTATACCGCTCTGCCTGCGGCGGTGGGGACGCAGCCAAAGCCGCCGGTGGCCAGCCAGAGCTGATTTTCCGGCGCCCAGCAGGACTCCTTCAGTGTGAACGGACTCATGACCAGCACCTTGCCCTCCAGATTTTGGCCGGTCATATCGTCGCACTGGGAGCCGGTGAACAGCTTCAGCTCTGCCTGTGCCTTGCGGAAGTCGTTGACGAAGCCGTCCAGCACGGCGGGGTGGCTCTCCACGGTAAACTCATAATTGCGGTCGCTGGGCGGGATGAAGGTGGAGGCGGCCCACGCTTTGTTTTGCGGGCTGAATCGTCCGTCGTACTGCTTTTGCTGAAGCGTGGCGGACAGCACCCACCCCACACGTTTGAATCCGAAATTATCGATGACACTTCTGGCGCAGTCACGGTCCAGGTGCATCCCATCAAAGCCCCGGCGGATGGATTCCTCGATGGCCTGCTTACAGGCGATGTTCTCCAAGTGGCTTGCCCGCCAGAGGGCCACCTCGTTTTGCCGTTTGGCCTCGGCGAAGGAACTGAGATAGAGGTAGGCGTGGTCTTTAGTCATTGGCTTTCCCACTTTCAAGGATCGCCTTGGTCAGCGCATCGCTCCATGTGGTCTTGTGGTCATCGGATACCACCAGAACAGCGCCGTCCACGCTGAACACACAGAGGTTATCGTACAGGATGCCGGCATCCGCAAAGGCTTCGGCGGGGATGGGGAGCATATCTTCATCGCAGCCGTGGCAGCCGTCGCACATATCCCCATCGTCCTCCTGGGCCTCCCAGTCGGCCAGCATATCCTCCATCAGGCTGTGGGCCAGTCGCAGCAGAGTTGTCGTGGCGGCAGCCTTCTCCGCAGGCTCCATCTCCTGCTTGAGCAGGACGATGGCGTTTTCCAGGGTGTGCAGCTCCAGCGTTTCCTCCCTGTCCAGCCCGCTTAAGGTCAGGGCGGCGGGCTGGATGACGGCCTTGCCGTCGCTTGTGTACTTGATAAATGTCATGTTCATTCCTCCTGTTTGAGTTCTTTTGTGGGTTCATGGATCAGGGTGTATTTTCCCTCCTCCTCATCCGCGGCAGACAGGTTGAAAAGGTTGAGCTGCCAATGCCTTGCGGAATTGTGGCGGCGGGGGTCGTAATTGGTGATGACGATCTCCTCATACTCGCTTCCGGCCTTCTGCGACATGCTGTTGGGGCGAGTGGTGTGGAAGATGTAAAACTCCTTGTACAGCTCCACGATGAAGGGGCAGTAGTTGTAGGACACCATCACATACCCCTGGCACTCCAGAAGGGCGTCGTGGAGGCGCTGATGATCTTCCTTGGGAAACACCGCCGCATAACAGTCCTCCGCATCGTAATAGGGCGGATCAAAATACAGAAATGCGTCTGGCCGGTCGTACTGACGGGCGACCTCCACACAGTCCTTGTTTTCGATGACGACATTTGCCAGCCTGCGGGAGCACTCCCAAATCAGGTAGAAGAAACGGCGGATGTCGCAGGATTTTCCGGCAAAGGACTTGGCACCGCCGCTGAAGCTGTATCGGATCAGCTTGAAAAAGTCGGCGGCCCGCCGCACATCGCCGCGAGGCGCCCGTTCCAGCATCATCCTTCGGATGGTCTCGGCATCCGGCGGCTCCAGATACCGCTCCGTCAGCTCCATCTCCTCGTCCAGATAGTCATCGGTGAATTCCTCTTTGGAGAAGAACTTATACAGCACATTGAAATCGTCGCGTGTATTCAGCGGCAGAAAACCCAACTCCAGCAGAAGCGCCATGGTCCTGTTTTTGACACAGCAGAACAGGTTGGTCAGGTCACTGTTGAAGTCGTTGTAGACCTCCATACATCCCGGCTGGATGGGGCGGCTCAGGGTCACTGTGCCGCTGCCGCCGAACACATCAATAAACCGGGAATACCGCGAGGGAGACAGCTTTCGGATCAGCCACAGCAGCTTGCTTTTACCGCCCACCCAGGGGATGAAGCTTTTCAAGCGGTATCACCGCCCTCCAGCGGAAGGGATATCTGTCCGCTGTCGATGGATTGCTCCAGCGCCTTGGTGAGACCGCGTTCCGCGTGGGCGATCTTCTTGATCCGGCTCCGGAGCTGCCGGATCGTTCTGCGCAGTTCTTCCTCAGTACCGGCGTAATAATAGCCGGAAGCCGAGCTGCAGATGGGGACGCCATCCCCACGCAGGCTGTTGATCAACCGGCGCAGGTCGGGGCCGCGGATCTGGAAAGCTGCCTCCAGCTCCCGGCTGGATACGACCCTTTCCGCTCCCTTGTGATAGGTCTTCAGGTACGCAGCGATGGGGTTTGTCGTGGTCATGCGGGCTCCTTTCCGGGGCTGTCACCCGAAAAGAGCGCAAAAAATCAGGGGCCGTTTGTCCCTTTCGGGTAACGGCCCCTGTGGTGTTCAGGCTATTTCATTTCTTATTTCATCACCTCCGTTGCGGCGGCTGGTCTGTGGGTGGCTTTTCACATGGACATGGTCGGCTCCATATCCGGCTGACTGTACTCATAGACCAGCTCTGTGCCGTTCCAGGATACGAAGCCATGCGCAGCGGCGGACAGACCCATGTTCTTCATCCTCTGGTTGGCATACCCCTCCGCATCAAAGCAGGAGGCAAGCAGCTCGTCCCTGGGGTATACGCCGTCCCGTTTCGCCAGCTCTTTTCCGAAATCGGCGAGTTCCATGTCACGGGGCATGAAGTGATAGCAGTGGAGGTTCTGTGCCAGATCCAGGGCGTAATCCAGACGGTGGCAATCCTCCAGCTCCATCACAGCCTGCCATTTATCCAGCCACTGGGGTCCTCCCTGCCCCTGTTCCGCCCAGACATAGCCGAAGTCGATGGCGTGACGGACGAGTTCCGCTGCGGAGCCGTACTGAGAGAGGATGTCCTTCAGCTGCGGGAGGCAGCAGCCCACATCCACAGCAATGCACTCGCTCAAAGACTCCACCTCCAGTGCGTCCAGCGCCAGGAGAAGCTCGTCCGGGTGTGCGGCATCCATATACTCGCCGGTGTCCGGGAATCCCACCCACACGCCGTCCGTATTGAAGCGGCTTGCCAGCCTGACTCGGATACCGTAGTCGCCTTTGTCGGGATTCAGCGTCGGGGCGCCATCCAGAAACGGATCGATCAGGGAGGTGACCCTGATGAAGTGCCCGTCGCAGAAGGTGTTCCCACCTTTCTGGCGGTAAGCTGCCCCCACTTTCTCCGGGTCAAGAAATGCACGTGCCTGGGAGGCAGGGCGCTGGATCTGTTCCATGATAAATTTGCCAAGTCGGGCATCGTCCCCGGCGCCGTAGAACAGGTCGTAGTGATCCAATTGACTGGCAATCAGCATCACATCGCAGGTCATCCTCGGCTGCTCGATCTGCATGGCCCCTCGGAACAGGAGACTTTCTTTGACCGTCATGTTCTCGAACCGCCGCTCCAGCCAGTCGTGCTGGGACTTGGTCATTTCAAAGCCGTCCAGGAGATCAAGGAGCCGCCTGGTTTGCCGATTTGCCATCACATCATCTCCATTCCGGCCTTCTCTGCCTGCATTTCTTCGCTGCGGATCGGCTCGCCATCCCTGCGCTGGACCAGCCCATAGGGGGTCAGCAGTGCGTTGTTTGACGCCATGACATCCTTGCCGTAGCTGTAGAGGACAATGTGCTTTTGCAAAATAGACCGGGAATGCTCATCCACAATGAAGCGAAGCTCCTCTACGGCCACCTCCTCGGGGGTCCGCTGATCCGGCTCGATCAGGTAGTCATCCAGATTTTCCGCAATTCGGACAGCGGCAGCGATATCGTGACAATCCGCCGCAAGGATAACCGCCTTGTATGTGGAGAGGTCTCCTTGCGCGACCATCTCCTTGAAGCATTTGGCCAACTCGTTCAGTTCGTGAACATCATTGCAGTCCATGCTTTCCAGAAGCGCGGGCATCGCGCTGTCCTCCACCTGGACAGACATTTCCGACCATGAGGCGCCTCCGTAAGCCTCCAGAACAGCGTCCAGCCGTTCCTGCGTAGCGGGCAGATCCAGGCACATCCTGTTGTCCGGCTGCTCATCGGAGTGGGAGGGACACTTGCCGACCGTCAGGCGGATGCCATATTCCGGCGCTTCGGGGATCAAGGCCAGGCTGTCATATACCTGCTTCAGCTCGTTGTGCTGCGTGACATAACCACCGTTTGCAAAGACGCCGCCCTCCTCAAATCGGGCGTTTCTGCCGAGCTTCTCAAAGTCCAGGTACTCGAAGATGGGGTCGGGGACTTTGTCAAGTGCGGGGATGAAATCATTCTCGGCGTAGAATCTGCCCAGCTGCTCATCCGTTGAGGCGTTGACCACGTGGCAGCAGTCTGTGCTGTAGGCCAGATCGATCATGGTGGCAACACTGATGGGGCCGTACTTTTTGGCCACCTCCATGTTGAACAGCCCTTCAAAGGCAGTCTTTTCTCTGCCGTTCATCTGTCCCAGACAGGTTGCCAAAGCGTTAAGCTGATAGAGATCGCATTCATGGGCCAAATGGTCTTGCAGGAAGACAAAGCCATGGTGTTCGAGGAATTCCCATCTCGGCTTTTCGCCCAGCGTCATCTGAAGCTTGTCCAGCGCATCCAGAAGGCCGTAGTAGGTAGCCGGAAGCTCCAGCTCGCACCACCGGTTCGTCTTCTCCCCGAACAGCTCCACACGAAACACTTTATCCAAGGGTCATCCCTCCCATCGTCGTTCCATGCTCCATATCATTCGCCTCGTCCGGGGGACAAGGCTCACTCATTTTGCCGGAACTCCTCTCCCCACCGAACCCGCTGTGCCGGGCTTCGGCGGGGGCCCCGGTTTGTACATAGTCTTCCTGGTACTTGGCGGGGTCAGCGCCGGGGGCATCCCAGCCGCACATACTGCCCACCTCCATGGCCTGCCGCTGAATGGGGCTGACTCCCAGTTTTTCGTTCAGCTCGTCCGCCAGCTCCACATTTTTCTCCTTGTCGCCGGTGTCCCAATCGGAGGGGTAGTAGCCGGTCTCGCCCCGGCGGATGCAGATGAGATCGCCGGTGGACCTGAGGGTGGAGAAGCACATCTCCGGCAGGCCGTCTGCCACTCTGGGCGCGAACTGCTCCGCCTCGGTTCGGATGTCCCAATTGTCCTCCATGCTCCACAGGTGGACATACAGCTCGTCGTCGCCGACGCAGATCTCCCGCTGTTCGAAACCCTCGCCCCAGCCATCCGAGGCCTGGCCGGAGACGTACTCCTTCAGGGTGGTCAGATCTTCCGGGGTGAGGGCGCCGACCACCCGGCACTCAGCCACGCCCCATAGCCGGCCGTTCCGCTCCTCGACGGTGAACACGGCGGATTTGACCTTCTGGTTGACGCTGTCATCCTTGCCATACCAGTGCATGATGCCGCTCTCGGCTTCTTCCGGCATCCGGTTGTTGATCAGGGCTCTGAGGATCTCGCCCTCATAGCACCGCAGCAGCCTTCCGTCCAGCGGGGTGCTGTCGTCCTCCATCTCCCCATACTCGTTGCGGGTGTAGAGATCGGCGGTCAGGGGCATATACAGCTTCAGGGTGGTGGGCTCGGGCGGCAGAACGGTGAAGCTGTCCTCACCGATGATCAGCGCCAGGGTTCTGCCGTTGTCCCACTTCATGTGGAACTGCCCAGCATCGTCGATGTAGTCCAGAGTCCCTGTGCTGCCCGGCTCCAGCGGGGCATACGGGTCTTTCATCTCTCTGAGCTTGATCCTCGAACCTGCGGGGAACTGTTCCCGCAGGAAGTCCAGCCATTCTTTTGGTGCTGACATTTACATTCCTCCCATATTCATATTTTGGCCGGGATTGTTTTCATAGTCCGCAAGAGAATGGGGATTTTCTTCGCCATAAAGGTCGAAGAGGATGTCATCCACCTGTTTGCGGACAGCCGGGTCATCCGTCAGAGTCTCATACCGGAAACCCGTCACATCCCGATACGGCAGTTCCTGCCGGATGGCAGCCAGATAGGTTTGGGGATCGTGATACTCCCGCTGTTCCCCATTGGCAAAGGTCGCACGCCCCACGGCCCTGTTCTGCTGGGCCATCTGCTGCTGACGCAGGTCATAGCAGTAGAGATACCCCTGGTAGTCGCCGGGAAACGGGGTGCAGCGCAGGCAGTAGCGGTAATGCTCCGTTTCTGCGATGTAGCCATAACTCCGGCCGTCCTCGGTGATGGCCCCGCCGTTCCGATAGCAGTAGGCTCTCATCGATGCCAGGTCCTTCAACGGGCCATCGGCACGAAGGGTGTCCACCACTTCCTGAAGGTCATCCTTAAATTCCCCGGTGTTGAATTGGTCTTCGTTATGGGGCCACCAGGAATGGTGAAATCCTTTTCCGGAAGAACCGAAATCCATCCGCACATGGCCCACTGTACCGGCCTGAAGGTCCCGTTCTTCTTCCACCTGAGAATAGAACAGGCCCGCCTCCTCACGGGAAGCGGGCCTGAGTTTATATTTGGGTGGAGTCTTCAACCCATACTGTTTGCAAAATTCCGTGAGTGTGATCTCATCGCCGAGAAAATCCAGCGCATCACCAATCTCACGGTAGTCCTGATTATCCGGAAAGGAAATCGGTTCCGGCACAACGATAGAACCAGCGTGATTAACCACAACCAGAATTTCCAGCGTACAGGGTGAGCCCGGATCATTGTCACTGCCTCGCAGATCATATACATGCCAACCGTCCGGCACAGTGTGGGTGTCTACTCGCGCATTGGTGAACAGGGCAGGCTTCCCAAATAGCTCGATATGCTCATACTCCTCAGTCATCGCATTGACGCTCATTATTTCACCTCTTTCCCCTTGGTATAGCTACACAACATACCACAGCTCAGCGGAAATGGCTATGGCCAAAAGGCATCTTGCCGGAAAAGTGGAGATACCCGGCGACAGCGGCTCCCAGTGCCGCCATAGATGCTATTGTGATCATTATTTTCTTCTTCATTCACATTCCTCCCAATCATTGGATCGTGTTGTTCAGGTCACCTGCATATCGAGGAGAGAATACGCCGCCAGCTTTACGCAGAGCAGTTCGGTTTCGTGGGGCATCAGGAAAGCCCTTCCATCTCCATCGCCTGCGTTTCCTCAGCAAAGGGGCTGCTGCACCGGCGAATCAGGCCAAATTCCGTGCGCCGGACTCCGTCCTCCACCATGGCGTCCTCGCCCAGCTTCTCGAAATCCATATACCCGTCGATGGTATCGATCAGTTCATCATCGGCACCGATGCGCCGAAGGACCGTTTGCCCGTATTCATAGGCGTCCTCCGGGATGCGCTCGTAGTCGTCCAGATTCATGGCATAGCGGAGCGCCTCCTGCATGGTCCCTGGCTGTTCCACAGAAAGAACCGACAGATATTTCAGCAGCTCACCATCGTCACACTGCATCCCCTCAATGGCCCAGGCCAATTCGTTTGCGTCTTCCACGCAGACCCCTGTAGTGGGAATATGCTCGTCCATATAGGGAACAGAAAACGACACTCTGGTGATTGCTGCCTCGGCAAAACAATCGATGCCCAGTGTTCTTTTTACTCGCTCCAATTCCTCTTTCGTTGCCGGAAGGCAGACGATCGCTTGCGCCTTAGCGGAGGAGAGGTCGAGCTGGACCTTCGACTTTTTCTCTCTGACAAGCGCATCATCCTGCTTGCGGAGCACATAGCCTGCATGGGTATAGGCGCCGCCATGGTCGGCATAGTATTCTGCGCCGATCTTCGCAAAGTCCAGGTAGGGCCAGGCGGCTTCAGGGAATCTGGGATCGCCCTGAATCTGGCCTGCAACAGCGACATAACGGCCAAGTGTCACATCTGAATTGACATTGGGAATGAGGATGTAGTCCGGCACCTGTTCCGCCACACGAATCATATCACTCAGGTCATTGATGCTGCTGCCATCCAATGCGCCGGCATAGATGTTCCGTTCACGGGAGTCCATTTTGGCAATGATGCTGGAAAGCTGATTCAGCTGTGCAAGCTGCGTTCTGGAATCGGGGTCAAGCCCGCTGAGGTACGACGGCAGATTAGCGATCACGCTTTTGATCTCGACGATCTCTGTTTTGCCCGTTCTGCTGGCCTCATCAAGCCGGCTGACCGCTTCTGTCATAGCGTCATGCGATGCGGGAAAATGGAGCGGGACAATGGCCGGACTGCCGCTTCGTTTCATGAAGAGTTGGATCATGCCATTCCCCCTATCTGAAAGTCCTGTTCCCGCTGATAGGCTTCTGCCGGGTCATCCGCCATCAGTTCCTCCAGACTCAGCGCACCCTGGTAGGCGATATAGCCGCGGTCAGTAAACACGCCGGACTCCTGATCCATGTGCTGCAGGCCATACCGCTCGTAGTCATAGAACTCGTCCAGATTGGGGTCATACTCAAAATGACCGGATTTCTGGATCATGTATTTTCCGTATTCCGCAGGGGTATGTGCGCCGGGGGCAAATGCAAAGAGATCCAGGTTTTCCGCCAGATGCCGGATCTGACCGGCGCACTCCGGCTTGGCCATGCTGACTGCGGCCCCCAGCTTCTCACGGGCGTCATATGAAAGCTTGTCCATGACCAGCGCCAGCTCATTGAGCTCGTGTATGTTTTCGCACCGGAAGTCCAGTACCACATCCACTTCCTCGGGAAATGAGCTTTCACTCATCCAAAGACACCTATTCTCAGGCGCAATGCCGCTGCGCTGCATGGCGCGTTCAATCTGGCCTTTGGAGGCAGGGAGGTATATCCAGGTGACATTTTGGGTGTTCTCCGGTTCCTGTCGGGAAGATATTCCGATAGCGGTCAGATCGGCCTCATAGTGATAGCAGGGCAGGTGCTTTCCATCGTAGAGCTGCGAGAGCTGCATACCGTTGTCATAGACCACACCGTAGCGGGTGATGGTTCCCTCGTTGCCCTCAATCAGCAAGATGGCGGTTTCCTCTCCGTCCAACTGCTCCAGTTCCTCCATGCTGGCACACCCGCCATGGATGTTCATGTAGTGATCACGGCCAACCTCTTTCAAATTTGTGAAGTCCGTAATCACCGTTGCCTGCTGGCAGCAAAAGGTCAGGTTGATGAGATCCTTCATGCTGGTGAGCTGCAGTTTTTCGGCCATGGCCTGAAATTGCGAAAACTCGCCCACATCAAAGCTGTCCAGCCGCTTAGCCAGATAGTCCAGCTCGTCCAGATTGACCCTGGCACCTTCCAGCCGATACAGCACAGGCCAGGCGCTGTCGAGTGCGTCCACATGGCAGTCGGCATCCGATACATGGCCGATTTCCAGTGACTCCAACAGCGCAACGCAGTGGTCGTATTGATTTCTGGGAATGGGCAGGGGGATCGTCGCAACACCATATTCCGGGTGGTCGGCGTTGCTCAGAACTGCTTTCATGATCAATTTGCATCACCTTTCTTTTTCTCAAAATTCAAAATCGCATCACCGTACTTGGCCAGAAGCAGAGCGCAGATAATCAGGTGGAACGCCTCATCTGTGACCAATTCGGGGGATGCGAGATCGGCAATGGTAATGTTTTGGCTGCCGGTGGAAATGGCTTTGGCCGCCTGATAAACGCTGTAAAGCTCCGGCTGGATGCCGGCCAGCCGGAGGGACTGGAAATCAAATCCGCAGGCATCAAACTTCCAGATCATCCTGCGCCAGATATCGTCGTAGGCTGTCAGGAGAAACAGTGCGGCCTGGTTGCGCTGCGACAATCGGCGGCAACGTGTTCGCCAGTGCATCCAACGGCTACGGTGTTCGTCAGAATGGAAGGCTTGCAGAGGATATGGGTAGATCTCCTGTGCCAACCGTTTCCAAAGCCTCATTCTCAGCTTGCCACGGAGGCAGTCCTCAATTACTTTCGCAAGGCTGAGCGACCCGGTCTCGATTCGTTCCCCCAGGCAAGTGCATTCACACAGCGGGCAGGGATTTTCCTTTGAGTAGTTTGTGCAGTACTGGCAATCGACATCTTCAGACTGATAGTGAAATGTAGGTCGGCGTAGGCCGTGACCTCTGGGCTTGAAATGGGGCGGGGTCATCATCATCTGCTCCATCTGGTATAAGGGGGTATCTCTCATGAAGTAGCGCGTCATGGGTGGTGTGCTCCTTTCGGTGAAATAAAAAAGCGCCGGAGTCTTATTTCTAAAACTCCGGCGCTCGGTGTATTACATGGTCAGTTCCTGGCTTTGAGAATCCAAGGAGTGCTGCTCCTGCTCTCGCATGCGCTCCAGGATGTTGGGCATTCCACGTAGGATCTGTTCCTGAACACTTTTAATGCATTGTTCCTGGTCGACAGTCAAATCAACTCCGGCATCCAGTGTGTCGGTGCAGCATCGATAGATTTCGGTGAGCTGTGCTTCGTTAAAAATCAGCTGTTTGGAGACGAGACCGGCACGGATGGCGAAGTCCTGCTTGGCTCCCGTATAGTTATCCTGAAAGTAATGGCCTTGGTTGAGACCTGTGCGGTCACAGCTCCAGTCCCATGTGACGAAATGGACGCCAAGCCGGGTGGGGTGGGCAGCCAGCACTGTGCCGTTGAAGTCGGCCAGCAGGCGGTAGTCGCCGGTCAGGCTTTGGGCCTGCAGGGGCGGAGCCTGTTCCAGCAGCGTCATGTACTCCCGCACTGTGCAGGCCAGATCAGTGACTCGCTCACAGGCTCGTTCCCGTTCCGCCGTTGCCACATCCTCCTGCCAGTAGCGAACCCCTCCGCCCTCTGTGATCCGGCAGAGGGGGAGACCATCCCATTCCACCGGGAGAAGATCATCCTGCTCCGGCTGCGTGGTGAAGCCTTCCCGGCCAAGCACCGTGCAAAGTTCTCGGTAAAATTGTTCTCTATCCATCTTGTTGTGATGCTCCATCAGAAAGACCTCCAGTCATTTCAATTTATACGCCCGCGCAAATAAAAAAAGCCGCCACCTGAATATAGGTGACGGCCACAGAACTTCAGAACGAAGTGGATTGTACTACATTTTGGTACAATCCACTTCGTTCACAAAAAATTAACAAAATATTTTTTGGAGAACACGAATTATTTCCGTATTTTCACCTCGAAAGCGGGCTGAAAAGCGCCGGGATTTAGTTCAAGTCCTCACCCCATAGGGGAAAGGCTGGATGATATCTTTTTCTTGTGCAGTAAAATTTGGACACGAAAAAAGCCCGGAAACCGCATGGTTCCGGGCTTTTTCGGTGCGATATCTTTTTTGGTCGCACAATGTGGTTGCGGAGGCCAGATTTGAACTGACGACCTCCGGGTTATGAGCCCGACGAGCTACCAGGCTGCTCTACTCCGCGATATTTCGTTGCACTCTCTAGTGCTCCATTATTCTACCACGACAAACGTAGTCTGTCAACCCTTTTTTTATATTTTTTTGGCGGCTGCCTTCGACAAACTTTGCAGGAACAAAAGCACGACCGAGAACAGCCCCTCCTGGGTCGGCTGGGCTGATCTCGGTCGGTGCTACAGCAGAGCACGCAGCGCGTCTCCGCATTCCTTCCAAATTAGATCGGCTCAGAAATACTTCTTTACGCCCTCAGGCATTTTCTCGGGTTCGTCGGAAATGACGACGGTGAACTTCATGTTGTTGATCTTACCGAACTCGTTGCACCAGTTCAGGAACTCCTCCGTCTCGGCCACATCGTCGCTGCCGGTGATCTTGTAGAGGCTGTCAATAAACACGTGGGTGATATCAAAGTTGCCGGCATGCAAGCCGCTGATGAATCCCTTGAGGAAGGTGACACTGCCCATCTGATACTCGCCGGCCTCGATCAGACGCACACGATAATCGATATCAAACGTCAGCTTATTGCCCTTCTCAATGCAGACCATGCTGCCGGATTCCGTGGCAATGGCTTCGTTAATGGCATTGATGAGATTCTTCGTCTTGCCGGAGCCCTTGAGACCCACAATCACTTTAACCATAGGAATACCTCCTTTTGCTCGGACCGTATCTCGTTGTCCGTGGCATTATTTTAACAGTTTTACACAGAATATGCAACTGTCACATTGGCCAAAACTGTGCATACTTTTCTGGAATGCAGTACGATAGTGCGCCAACTTCCAGATTATTCCTCCGGCCGTCCCAGGAGCCGCGCCATCTGTTCGGACCACCGGGAGGGTCCTTCGCTGATGTAGACGTCCCGGCCCAGCATACCGGCGCAGAGGCAGGAGGTCAATTCAAAGAAGTACAGGAGCTGTCCCACATCTCCCGGCTCCATGCGTCCGCAGTCCACCTGGAAAATGGGCACACCATGGTCGGCCCCCACGGCGATGACCGCCGCCATGGCTTGTTCCTGGACATAATCCAGGGTGAACCCCTCCAAATAGTTGTACCCATCCTGATTCTGCCAGTCCATTTCCACGGCCACCTTCTGCTCCGGCGGATCGAAGCGCAGCACCGTCTGGACCAGGGGCTGGGCGCCGTCGCTGAACATTCCGTGCATGGTGTGCAGGTCTCCGGGAATCTCCGCCAGGGCAGGCAGCAGCCCCTCTCCGTTGGCGCAGGCCCGGCTGCCGAAGAGCTGCTTCCACCAGCGTCCCAGTGCCCCGGCATCGGGTTCCAGCATGGTCAGATATTCCGTCACCTTGCCCTGGCTGCCCAGAATGGTTCGGCCCGCCGCGTAGAGCCAGGCAGGATTTTCAAAAGAGCGGATTTCCATGGCCAGCCGGGCCGTCAATGCCCCGTCCAGCAATTTCCGGATATCGATACCCGCCACCGCCGCCGCCAGCAGCGCGCCGGGGTCCAGGACGCTGGCGTGGTCTCCCACCGTGGGCAGCAGATTGAACGTTTTGTATCCTTCGGCGGCGGCAATCTCCCGCAGGGGACCGATGACCGGGTCCGTGCTGACATACACCCGCTCCCGGGCCTTTTCCGTACCGTAGCGCCGCTCCAGCATCCAGCGCAGCGCCCGGGTGGTCACCGCCGACTGCACATCGGCGCCGTCCCGGCCCAGCAGGTGTACACAGAAATCCCGCTTTTCCAGAAGCTCGGCCAGGTGCTGCCAGGATCGGGTGGACAGGTCGCTGCCGGCAAATACAATCTGTGTGCCGGGGCGCAGATTGTGGTTCCGGCCCCGCAAAAGCTCCACCACGGCCCGGACGCCTGCCACCGCGCTGTCGCTGCCCACGACCACCAGAATCCCCGCCTGGGCGCGGATGGTCCGGGCGGCCTCCTCCACCTGTTCCAGAACGGCGCTGTTATCGCCGTCCAGCCACGGCAGAAACGCGGCGGCCTCGCCGTCCATGAGGGCGGCATGGGCGGCAGAAATCTGCTGTTCGCTCTCCAACAGCATGGGCAGCGTCACACTGCACCAGATATTTGAAATGTCAACATTGACCATGGAAACACCTTTCTTTCAGCCGAAGGCCATAGATACCAAATTAGATTTAGTATACTACAGTTCGACAGAAAATACAATCATTCTCAGAAGGTGACCCACATGCCCCGCAGGATTTCCACGGTCATCTGCCACCAGGTCAGACGCTCCACCCGCTCCGGCGCCACAATGGGCATTGTGGCCACCACCTGGCCTCCGGCGGTCACCGTCAGCGTGCCCAGTTTCTGGCCCTGCTCCACGGGGGCCTCCACCGATTCCGCCAGTTCCACCGTCGTCTCCACCTGGGTTTGCAGCCCCTTATCCAGGAGAATCGGCTGGGGCGTTTCCAGCACCGGTGTGATGGTGTCCACGGTCCCCAGCACCACCGGCACCGTCCCCAAATCCTCCGGCACCTGGGGCGTCACCAGGGCGTAGTTGGCAAAGCCGTAATCCAGCAGCGCCTTGGCCGACTCGAACCGCTCGCTGGAGCTTTTGCAGTTGAGCACCACGGCGATCAGTTCCAGGCCGTCCCGCTCCGCCGACGCCGACAGACAGTGGCCCGCCGAGGAGGTATAGCCCGTTTTCAGACCCGTGGCCCCCTGGTAAAACCGGATCAGCTTGTTGGTGTTGGACAGGCCGAACTGCCCATCCCGCACCGTGTCCATCCAGATGGTGGTATACTCCTTGATCTTCTCATGCTGCAACAGCTCCCGGGACATGACGGCGATGTCGTAGGCCGACGTCAGATGGCTCTCCGCCTCCGGCTCGTCGTCCAGGCCGGTGCAGTTGACAAAGTGGGTGTCCTCCATCCCCAGCTCCACGGCCCGCTCGTTCATCATTTCCACAAACGCCGCCTCGCTGCCGGCCACGGCTTCAGCCAGTGCCGTGGCGCAGTCGTTGGCCGAAGAGACCACCACGGATTTGAGCATTTCGTCCATGGTCATCTGTTCGCCCTCTTCCAGATAGACCTGGCTGCCGCCCTTGGCCGCGGCGGCGGCGCTGGCCGTCACCGTCTGGTCCCAGGACAGCCGCCCCTGGTCCAGCGCTTCCATGACCAGCAGCAGTGTCATAACCTTGGTGACGCTGGCAGGCCGTAGCCGCTCATGGCTGTTCTTTTCATAGAGGACCTGCCCCGTGGCCGCGTCCATCAGAATGGCCGACGGCGCCGCCACCTCCGGCCCGGCAGCCCGGACCGCAGGCAGCAGGGAGACCGTCAGGCAGAGGCAGACCAGAGCCCCGCACAGTCGTTTCCACATATCCATCCATCCTTCCTTTTTACATCGGTGGTACAACCTATGCGTGTCCCCTGGCAGGTATGCCCTCTGTACAAGACGCGGTTTGTTGGATATAATGGAGGTAACTTTTATAGAAATACGGAGAATCCCTATGAAATTTGCCTTTTACACCCTGGGCTGCAAGGTCAACCAGTACGAGACCCAGGCCATGGAGCAGCGTCTGACAGCTCTGGGCCATGAGTTGGGCGACTGGACCGAGCCCTGTGACGGCTTCATCGTCAACACCTGCACCGTTACCGCCGTCAGTGATAAGAAGTGCCGCAATATCATCCGCCGGGTGCGGAAAGCCAATCCCGACGCTGTGGTGGGCGTCTGCGGCTGTTACGCCCAGACAAAGCCCGAGGAGGTCCAGGCGCTGGAGGTTGATGTGCTGGCCGGTACCGCCGACCGCATGGCATTTCTGGACGCCGTGGTGGAGGAAGCCGCCCAGCGCATCCGCCAGTCCCGGCAGTTCTGGGAGAAGGCCACGGCCCACCGGGAATTTGAACGGCTCCCCGCCGGCGGTCTGGCCGCCCGGACCCGGGCCATGCTGAAGGTCCAGGACGGATGCTGCAACTACTGTTCCTACTGTATTATTCCCTACGCCCGGGGACCCATCCGTTCCCTGCCCCTGTCGGAGGCTGTGGAACAGGCCGCGGCCCTGGCCGACGAGGGCTATCGGGAACTGGTGGTCACCGGCATCGAGATTTCCTCCTGGGGCGTGGAGTTCCGGGACGGCAGCAGTTTGAAAGACCTGCTTTCGGCCCTCTGTGCCGCCGTCCCGTCCATGCGGGTGCGGCTGGGTTCCCTGGAGCCCCGGACGATTACAGAGGACTTCTGCAAAACTCTGGCCCCCTTTAAAAATCTCTGTCCCCAGTTTCATCTGAGTTTGCAAAGTGGATGCGACACGGTGTTAAAGCGCATGAACCGCAAATACGACACCGCACGCTATTTGGAGAGCGTGACCCTGCTGCGGCAGTATTTCCCCCACTGTGCCATCACCACCGATCTGATTGTGGCCTTCCCCGGCGAGACGGAAGCGGAATTCCAAGCGTCGCTGGACTTCCTGAAAACCTGCGCCTTTGCCCAGGTCCATGTGTTTCCTTATTCCCGGCGGGAAGGCACCCCGGCGGCGAAGATAGACGGCCAGCACTCCAACGACGAAAAGGCCCGCCGGTCCAACGAGGCGGGGGCCGTAGCTGATGCCCTGGCCCAGCAGTACCGGCAGGTCATGGTGGGCCGGACCTATGCCGTACTCTTTGAACAGCCCGAGGGCCGCGACTTCACCGGCCACGCGGAAAACTATGTGAAGGTTTATGTGGAAGCCGACGGTCTTCACAATCAGGTGCTGCCGGTGGAAATTGTGTCGGTGGAGGCCGATGGGGTGCGCGGACGGCTGGTGTAAAAAATTTTTTCGTTTTTTGAAAAAAACCGTTGACAAAACGGCCTCATGCCGCTATAATCATTCTTGCCCTGTTGATGACGGGCACATGGCGGCATAGCTCAGTTGGTAGAGTATCCGGTTCATACCCGGCTTGTCACTGGTTCAAGTCCAGTTGCCGCTACCAAACGGCCCGTTGGTCAAGTGGTTAAGACACCGCCCTTTCACGGCGGTAACATGGGTTCGAGTCCCGTACGGGTCACCATGAAAAGCACATCTCTGCAAAGAGATGTGCTTTTTGTTTTTTCAGCCTTTGGCACCATGAACCGTGGAACCGGATGGTTTTGCAAGAACCAGAGGATGGTTACTGCATTCCTGTTGGCGTGTACATTGCCTGTCAAACTTCGTTGTCGTTCCATACGCTTTTCCCGCGCGCTGTGTCGGCAGGGCGCTGTTTTTGTGGCTATTCCTGTTCTTAAAGAAAATTTAATGGTTTCCCTTCTTTTTTCTAAAAGGTGTTTTTGGGTACAATAAAGGCACAGAAAGAAATTGGAATCATACGAAAGTTTTGGAGGGATCGCCATGAATACCACAATTACTGCTTTGCGGCCGCTGCGGGTCATCGTTCTGACCGGCCGGTTCGGCATGGGCCATTGTGCCGCCGCCGAGGCCGTCCGTCAGGAGATCCTGGCCGGCGACCCCCAGGCCCAGGTCCGGGTGGTGGACGTCATCGACGAACTGTTCCCCAACGCCTCCCGTCAGATTTACCGCGGCTTCGGCTTCCTGGTCCGCCGCTGCTCCTGGGTCTATAATCTGCTCAACCACACCGCCGGCGCCAAGACCTCCATGCCCCTGCAGCGGACGGTCCTCAAGCGTCTGGATGACCTGCTGCGGGATGTGGACCTGATTGTTGCCACCATGCCCGTCTGCTCCCAATACATCGCCGCCTATAAGCGGCAGCGGGACTGCCACATTCCCCTCTACACCTATATCACCGATGTCAGCGTCCACGATGAATGGATCGCCCCCGGTACCGACCGGTATTTTGTCGCCTGCGAAGAGACGCGGCAGACGCTGCTCTCCAAGGGCGTGGACGACGCCCACATCGTTGTCAGCGGCATTCCCGTCCGTCCGGGCTTCCGTCAGGCGCCTCAGGTCCGTCCCGTGGGACGCCGGGTGCTGCTGATGGGCGGCGGCCTGGGCCTGATCCCCCAGGGCATTCTCGACGCCCTGTGCAGCCGCGACGACATCCATGTGACAGTCATCACCGGCCGGAATGAGTCCCTGCTGGCTACCCTGCGCCGCCGTTACCCTTCCGTGGAATCCATCGGCTTCACCGACCGGGTGGATGAGTATCTGCGCCGCGCCGATCTGGTGGTCAGCAAGTCCGGCGGCCTCACCACCTTTGAGGCCATCCACACCCGGACGCCCCTCTTCGTCCTGCGTCCCTTCCTGACCCAGGAGGTGGGCAACGCCCGGTACATTGAAAACCACGGGCTGGGCTATGTGGACTGGCAGAAAGATGAATCCGTTACGGCAGAGGCATTGCTGGCCCTGCTGGACGACCCCGACGCCCTTGCCGCCATGGGCCGGAACATGGCGCTGCTGCGGGAGAGCTGGCGTTCCTCCTCTCCCCTGGCGTACTTCTATCCCATGGTGCAGCCGGCATGAAAAAGGCATTGCGCGACGGCGCCATTTTTCTGGGCATCACCGCCCTGGTCTGGTTTGTGGTGCTGCGGCAGGTCTCTCCGGCAGAGATCCGCGCTGCAGCCGCCGGAGCCGACGGCCGCTGGCTGGCCGTGGCCGTTGGGGCCATGGCCCTATACTTTTTCTGTGAAGCCTGGAACACCCGCCGGGGCCTGCGCCATCTGGGCTACCAGCCCCGGTTTGTCCACTGTCTCCAATACTCTGCCACGGGCTTTTTCTTCAGCTCCGTGACTCCCTCCTGCACCGGCGGCCAACCCATGCAGCTGTGCGCCATGCACCGCCACGGCGTCTCCCCGGCCCACGGCGGCCTGGTGCTGCTGCTGGAACTCTGCTGTTGGCAGGCCGTGGGCGCGGGGCTGGGCGTCTTTGGCCTGATTTATCTGCGCCACCACCTGGCCGGTGTGACGCCCGGCGTCAAGCTGCTGGCCCTGATCGGTATCCTCCTGAATCTCCTGGCCCTGTCCGTGATCACCGCCGCCGTGGTGCGGCCCGGCTGGGCCATGGCATTGGGCGCCAAGGTGGCAAAAAAACTGGAACGCCGCCCCCGTGCCGCCAAGGTCTGGGGCGCCATCCAGCATCAGCTGGAGCAGTACGCCCTCAGCGCCCCCCTGCTGCGGCGGGAACCAAAGCTGGTGGCCCTGACCTTTTTTACCACCGCTTTGCAGCTGCTGGCCCTCTACAGCGTCCCCTATTGGGTCTTTCGGGCCATGGGCCTCAGCGGCGTGGCCCTGACCAGCGCCATCGCCGCCCAGGCCGCCGTCAATTTCTCTGTGGGCGCCATGCCTCTGCCCGGCTCCATGGGTGTGGGCGAGGGCGGATTTCTGGCCATGTTCCGGCTGCTGCTGCCGGCCCAGCTGCTGGGCGGCGCCATGGTCCTCAGCCGGGGCGTCAGCCTCTATCTCTGCGTCATCGTCACCGGCTTGATTCTGCTGGTGCTCCAGCTGATCCGCCGCTGCCGCACCGCCGCGTGAAAGCCTTGTTTTTTGACGGCACATCTGTCATAATAAAAGGTACTTCACACGGAAGGTAGGGATTTACTATGAAATCGTGCAAACAGACCCTTGGCCGCCTGTTTTTGCTGCTGGCGGTCACGGTGCTGCTGACCCTTGGCGTTTCCGCCGCCCAGCGGCAGGCCGCCGACGCCGACGCGTTTTACGCCGCCATGGACGCGGAAATCCGTGCCCAGTCCACGGAATTTTCCATTGACTATACTGGAGATCGCAGCGACCTCAACAGCACCAACGGCGCCCTGCTGGCGGAGCTTCTGCGCTACATGATGGCCCGGTCTAATGACGGTCCCCAAAACGGCGACTATCCGGCCCTGAACATTGAAGAGGGCCTGGTGCATTGGGATGACGGTATCTGTTCGTTCCAGCTCTCCTATCTGGACACCCAGACGGAGCTGGCCTATGTGGACCAGCAGGCCCAGGCCATTGTGGACAGTCTGGACCTGGAGGGCGAGGACGATTACACCAAAATCAAGTTGATCTATGAGTACATCGGCACCCACTTCGTCTACGACCATTCGCTGACCAAATATTCCGCCTACGACGGATTGACCACCGGTTCCATGGTATGTCAGGGCTACGCCCTGCTGACCTACCGGACCATGTGGGACGCCGGTATCCCTTGCCGCATCATCACCGGCCGCAGCGAGAACCAGAACCACGCCTGGAACATCGTCCTGCTGGACGGTCAGTGGTACAACCTGGATATCACATGGGATTCGGCCACAGAGCCGGGCGGCGCCATGTCCTGGAACTTCTTCCTCAAGGGTGAGGAGGATTTTGACGGTCACATTCGATTCCAGGCCTTCACCACCGACGACTATGTTTCCGCCCACCCCATGGCCGCCGTCAGCGCACCCCTGCCCAGCATTCAGGTGTTGGTAAACGGCGGCAGCGTTGCCAGTCTGGCGGTCCGTGTGGGCGTAGAGATTCAGCTGGAGGCCGTTCTGGCCGATGGGACCCTGGCCGATATCGTCTGGACCAGCTCGGACCCGTCCCTGGTCACCGTGACCCCCGACGGACAGGTGTTGGCCCACGGCACCGGCGAACTGGAACTGACAGCTGCCGTGGTCGGTGACCGGGGCGTGATCTCCGCCGTAGTCCCCACCACCTCTGTGGACCTGACCGCCGCCGCCCCATGGGCACAAGAGGCAGTCAACGACTACTATCTGGCCCAGCTGCTGCCCATCTCCCTGTGCAGCGGCTTTGAAAACGACCTGACCCGGGCGGAGCTGGCCCGGCTGTGCTGGCAGCTGGTGCAGCAGTCTGGCCTGTGGAAGGCGCAAGAGCTGGTGAACCCGTTCAGCGACATTTTGGACAGCCCCGACGCCGCCGCCATTCTCGCCTGCAACTCCCTGGGTCTGATGCAGGGCACCTCCGCCACCACCTTCCATCCCGACGCCCCCGTCACTCGGGAGCAGGCTGCTGTAGTTCTGTTCCGTCTGATGATCCTGCTGAACGGCCAGGCACCGGCCACCGGCCCCTTGTCCTATCACGACGCCACCTCCATCAGCGATTGGGCCGCCGGCCCTGTCAGCGGCGTCACCGGCGCCAAGGTGTTCTATGGCAGCGACGGCTTCTTCCGTCCCGCCGATCACATAACGTTGCAGGAAATGATTGTGGCCCTCTGGCGCATTGCCCAGCCCCATGTGGAAAGCGCCGCAGCCGCCGCCTGACCCAAACCGAAATCCGTCAAAAGCCGAGGCAGTTTTGCCCCGGCTTTTGGCAATGGTACCCAATAGACGCACCCTTTTCCCTATGATATCATAGGAGTAACAATTATCATAGAAACAAGGTGGAATTTCCTATGACGCTGGACGAATTGAAACAAAAACTGGACGAAGCCAACTATATTTATGATGATACCCTGGCTACGGTGCTGGCCGTTTCCCTACAGTTGGGCCGCCCGCTGCTCATTGAGGGCGCGGCCGGTGTGGGCAAGACGGAGATTGCCAAGGTCATGGCCTCGGCCCTGGGCCGGGACCTGGTGCGGCTCCAGTGCTATGAGGGTCTGGACGAAAGCAAGGCCCTGTATGAGTGGAACTATCAGAAACAGCTGTTGTCCATCCAGGTCAATATGAACAGCGACGACAAGGACGCTCTGACCCGCAGTCTGTTCAGCGATGAGTACCTGCTGGAGCGGCCCCTGCTCCACTCCATCCGGTCGGAAAAGCCCGTGGTGCTGCTCATCGACGAAATCGACAAGGCCGATGAGGAATTCGAGGCGTTCTTGCTGGAGCTGCTGTCGGATATGCAGGTGTCCATCCCCGAAATCGGTACCATTCCGGCCAAGACCATTCCCTTTGTGGTGCTGACCTCCAACCGGGCCCGGCCCCTGTCGGAAGCCCTGCGCCGCCGCTGCGCCTATCTGTACATTCCCTATCCCGATCTGGACAAGGAGCTGGCCATTCTTCGGGCCAAGATGCCCCATCTGGATGATCAGCTGCGGCTCCAGGTGGCCAAGGCCGTCCAGAGTCTTCGCAACAACGAAGCCATTTTGAAAAAGCCCTCCATTGCCGAAACGCTGGACTGGGCCGCTGCCCTGGATGCGCTGGGCGTCCGGGAGCTGACCCCCGACGCCATCCGCAACACCGCCGGATTCCTGCTGAAAAACACCGAGGATATCGAGTGCATGCACGACACCGGCGATGCTGATTGCGGCTGCGGCGGACATGACCACCACAACTGCGGCTGCGGAGGCCATCACCATGGTTGAGCCGGGCGTCTACCTGGAAAAGCTGTCGTGGTTTTCCCGACTGCTCCGGGAGGAAGGGCTGACCGTCGGCACCCAGGAGACGCTGGACGCCGGTAAAATCCTGGTGGCGTTGGGCGTGGAGGACCGGGAGCAGGTCAAGACGGCCCTGCGGACCGTCTACGCCAAATCCCGGGAGGAACAGAACCTCTTTGACCGGGTCTTTGACGGCTTCTTTCTCTCAGAAGAGCGGATGCGCCAGCTGGCCAAGGAGTATCTGGAACAGCAGCAGCGAGAGCAGCAGATTCAGGAGCAGGCCCGGGAGGATTTGGAAGTCAACGGCAAGCCCATGGAGCTGACAGAAGAACAGCGCAGCATCTATATGACCATGCCGGAGGAGGCAAGGGAGAAACTGCGCCGGTTCCGGGAGACTTTTCAGGACACAGCCGAGCGGAGCCCCAAGCTGTATGATAACTTTATCAAATCGGTTTTTGTCAAAACGATTTTGGAAGAGCAGCTGCGTATGGAGGACGCCGGGCTGGGCTGCATGGCTGCCGATCCGGAAATCGGTATCCTCTATCGGGATATCTCCCGGTTCCGGGACACGGAGATTCCCAAGGCCATCACCATCATTCAGTCCATTTCCCAGCAGATCAACGGCGAGCTGTCGGCCAGCCGCAAGCATCGGGGCCACAGCGGCAAATTGGATTTCCGCCGCACCATCCGCAAGGGTTTGGAAACGGGCGGCAGCTTTTATCATCTTCACTACAAGAAAAAACGCCAGAGAAAAAAGCATCTGGTGCTGCTCTGCGACGTGTCCGGTTCCATGATGCAGTTTTCGGAGTTCGCCCTGCGGTTCATACAGTCATTGAACCATGTTTCGGAAAGCTCCCGGGCCTTTGTGTTCTCCGAAGCGCTCCATGAGGCCGACGCGTTCAGTTTACAGAATATGGACCTGTTCCGGTCCTCCATCCGGGAATCGGGCCTGTACGGCAAGGGTACGGACCTGGGCAGCGCTTTGGAGGAACTGCTCACGATGCAGCCGGCCATTCTCAACCAGTCCACCACCCTGATCATCCTGTCGGACACCAAGACGGTGGACCAGCCCCGGGCCATCCGGGCGCTGCTGGAGGCCAAACGACAGGCGGGCCGGGTGTTGATTCTCAATCCCATTCCTGAGAGCAAATGGCCCTATCTCAAGAGCGCCCAGGCATTTGGCGCCGTGTGCTCCATGGTGTCCTGCTCTACGCTGAATGCTTTGGCCGCCGCTTGCCGCCGCCTTTCCGATACGTAAGCGCGGCAAAGAATTTCGCCTGTTGCGACGGGCGACCGGGGCGCCGCCCCTGGACCCCGCGATTTTTGAAAAATCGAGTAAACTTTTATCGCTTTGTGCTGCAAAACCATAAAGTCTTATACCACAGAATAACAGCTGACCCCCGCTGTACCGTTTGGTACGGCGGGGGCGGTTTTTTATTCTGCCCGTTCCTTGCTGTAGGGCAGAATCTGCATCCGATATTTGTCCTTGCACACCAGGAGCGTCCGGTCGGCTTCCGGCATAATATCCGGCAGCTTATCCGGCGGCGTACAGATGATGGCCTGCAATCCCATCTTCCGCAGCAGGCGAATGCTCTCCACAATGCGCTCGCTGTCCATTTTGTTGAATGCCTCGTCGAAGATCACCAGACGCACCGTGTTACCCAGGCCCGACGGGTCGTTGACCCGATACAACTGGGCAAAGGAGGCCAGCACCGCAATATAGAACGGTGTCTGGGTCTCGCCGCCGGACTTGGTGTTCAGCGTCCTGGACAGCAGCTGGCGGTTGCCGTTGCCGTCGGTGGTCTCCAGATCAAACCGGAGGTACGTCCGGAAATCCGTATACCGTTCAATATTCTGCTGGAGCTCGCTCTGCTGCCGGGCGTTGTGCTCCGTATCGTCGGACCCGGCAATACGGGAAAACAAATCCTCAATCAGCGGCCCGTACTTCTGCTGGAACGGCAGAGCGAACAGTCCCCCCTCGCCCTCCATCAGTTCCGGCGACAGGATCATATCGTAATATTCGCCGTAGTCGGGGTTCCGTTCCACCAAAAAGCGGTAGCGGTCTGTTCCAAACTGAGCCCGTTCCAGCGCCCGGTTCAGATTGCGCACCTGCTCCTGAACCTGATCGATGCTGGATTTCAGTTTCGCCAGAAAATCATTCTGGAACTGCTCCAAAGCGCTTTCCCGGGCCTTGCGGATTTTTTCCCGGTACTGGGGCAAGGCACTGTCGGCCAAAAGCTGCCGTTCGGCCTCAAATTCATCGTTGTGGGCCGCATCCACGGCAAAGGGACAGGGCCGGTACTGCTGGACGTACTCCCGCCGCAGCCGCAGCAGCTGTTCCCACTGCTGGGCCGCGTGGGCCTCCGTCTCCGGGGCCTGGTCCCGCAGCTGCCGCAGAATGGCGGCGGGTTTTTTCAGTCGGGCCAACGCCTCCCGGTACCGGGGCAGCCCCACGGCTTCCCGGTCCTCCGACGGATAGCGGCCCTCGATGGTCCGTTCCGTCTCCGCCAAAAGCTGCCGCGTCTGGGGCAGTTTTTCCTCCGTCAGCTGCTGGAGTCGGTTGGTCAGCAATCCGCCGTTGCGGTCCTCCTCCCGGAGGGTTTTCCGCAACTGGACGATCTCGCCGTCCAGCCGGGCCATCTCCCGGTCCAGGTCCTCCAGCCACAGCAAATCCAGCCCCTCCAGCTGGGCCTCGATTTGTTCCAGCTGGCCATCCAGCTCGTCCCGTCTGGCGGCGTCGGCCTGCCGCTGGGCCATCTCCTGACAGAATCGGGCGGTGAACAGAACCTCCCGCTTCCGCTGGTCCTCCAGCAGCTGTTCCACCGGCCGCAGCCGCTCCACGGCCTCCTCCTGACGGCGCAATTCTGCCCGCAGTTTTTCCATCCGCAGTGCCACGGCCTTGCGGCCCAGAAAGGCATCCTCCATCCGCTGCCGGGGAATGGGCCGGGCCACATATCCCTGGTACACCATGCCGTCGGCGGTGATGGCTGCTCGGTGCTCCCGCAGCTGTGATACCGTTTCACAGCAAATGACACGGCCCAGGAGGTAGTTTACATAACTTCGAGCCAAGTCGTTATCGGTCTCCACCTTCCGGGCCAGACTGCCCTCCTGGGCGTCGGTCTGCTCCCGCTGGCGGATTTTACCCACGTCCACCAGGCCGTAGGTCTGGCGGCCGTTGCCTTTGAGCGCATCATACAGGGCCAGGGCGTCATCGTAGACTTCCGGCTCCACCAGCAGATAGAACTTCTGGGTATTCAGAAAGCCCTCTACGGCACCGCGCCACGCTTCCTCCCCGTCGGCAATTTCCAGCACATCGGCCAGGATTTCCACCGTGGCGCCGGGGTGGTGGTCTTGCAATCCATCGGTCATCTGCTGTTTCAATTGCAGAAGCCCCGCCGGGTAGTCCTTGACGTTCTTTTGCAGCAAGGCCAGCGTCTCTTCCGTCTCCCGCCGGGTCGTCTGGCTCTGACGGGCCGACGCCGACAGGCTGTAGGCCGCCTGCTGCAACCGGTGGGAAAATTCAGCACAGGCCGCCTGGGCCTGCTCCAACGGTTCCAGGGAACCGGTCAGCAGGGACGCCGCGTTTTCCAGCAGCGGGGCGCAGGCCCGCTCTACTTCCTCCCCCTGCTGCCGCAAAGCGGAGACGGCCTCCAGTTCCGGCCACTGGTCCATCCGGCGGCACAGGTCCGTCAGCTGGGCCGCTTCCTTTTGAATCTCTTCCAAAGCGGCATCAATGTCCCGGCTCAGGCGGCGGCGCTCCTGCTGAAGCCGCCGCTGCTCGGCCTGGAGACGGTGCTGCTCCCGGTAGATGTCGCTCTTTTCCCGCTGAGCCTGCAAGCCGCTTTTCCGCTGCTCCCGGTCAGCAATGGACGCTTCCAATTCCCGGCACCGCTGGGCCGATTCCTCCATGTCCCGGCGGCAGGACGCCTCCTCCTGACGCAGCTGGTCCAACTGCTGGGCCTGCTGTTCCCGCTCGGCCCACAGGCCCAAAAACCGCACCTGCCGCAGCTCTTCGGAGGCTTCCAGCCACCGCTGGTACTGCCGTCCGATGTTGTCCAGCGCTTCCAGCTTCTTTTCCTGCTGCTCGGCCAGCCGTTCGTGGTGCTGATAGTCCCGAATGGTCTGCTGCATGGCTTCAATATCAGGTTTTTCGGGGATATCACAGATATTTTCCGTGATAAACTGCCGGATATCCACAATGGGCCGGAAAGACACGGCCTTTTTCAGCATCCGGCACACCTGATCGGTATGGACGTTCCACTTGCTCAGCAGTTCCTCCCGATACCGCCAGTTGGTGTCAAAAAGCTGTCCGTGGCTGTCAGGCATACTCTTGAGCCAGGCCCGCAGGGACGGAATGCTCATGGTCTGCCGGTTTTCCACAAAACAGTGGCCGGGAATGACGCCGTCATAGAGAAAATACTGCTGGCGCACGGTGCCGTCGTGGCGGCAGTCGAAGACGATGCCCGCCACAAAATCCGCGTCTGCCTGGTCGTCGTGAAATTCACAGGCAATGTAGGACGAAAAATCCTTACCCCGGCGGGATTTGGGGCTGCTGTCGTCCATATCGGCCCGGAGATAGCCCTCCAGGGTCCGCTGGGAACTGTCGTTGGCGGCCTTGTTGAAGTTCCGGGGACTGGTCTCGCCCAGCAGCACAATTTGCAGGGCGTCGATGACGGTGGACTTGCCCGCGCCGTTTTTGCCGGTGAGAAAGTTTACATCGTCGACTTCAATCAGCTGTTTCCCGAAGTACAGCCAGTTCATCAGCAGAATCCGTTTCAGCTTCTTCATCCCGGTCCTCCTCTCTGCCGTTTTGCAGCTGCTCCACGGCAGCTTCCACCCGCTCCGGCGACACCACCGTTAAAATGGTAGGCAGGATGGTGAATTTACAGTCGTTGCGGCTGAAGGTGCCCTCCACCCGCTGAATGACACAGTGGTGTTCAAACAGATTCATGGCCCGGCGCACCAGCCGGACGCTGGGCCGCACCGGCAGCACCGCGTATTCAGTCACCACCAGGTCCAGCAGCTCCCGGACCGTACACAGAACATCCTGTTCCAGTCCGGCCTGCTCCCGGTGCTCCTCATAGTAGAGCCGCAAGGCCAGCAGCAGGGCCGTCTCCTCCCGGGTCAAGACGCAGCGGTTGATCTCGTCGGGATGCTCCACATAGAAGTAGCCGTAGACCTCCTCCTGGTGGAGCCGCCAGCCCATGACGCCCAGATAGTCGGCCACCAGCTGATGGTGAATGGTCAAAAAGGTATAGTCCGGGTCCTGGAACCGGCCCCGATCGGGCAACGTTTGGGTCCGGGCCACATAGGTGCTGCTGAGCAGCCGGTTACACACACGCTGGAACTGTTCCAGCTCCCGGGCCGACAGGGATTGTATGGCTTGCAGGTCCATGGCTTACTCCTTTCTCACAAACCGCAGCTGCGGCAGGGTATATCCGTTCTTGGCGTATTGGCCCTCCAGCCGTTCCACCTCATAGGCGCTGTCCCGGTCGCTGCCATGGAGGGCCGCCAGCAGGCTCAGCACATACTCCCGGTCGTCCCGGAGGGGCAGGTCGTCACTGGTGCAGCCGGTTTCTCCATCCATCCGCGCCAGAACATACGATTCCACGGCTTCCCGGCTGTAGGCCGATTGCAGCAGTTCCGCCGCCTGGGCCTTGGCCTCGTCGCTGACGGTCTCCTCCTCCATCTCCACCGGATGGGTCCGGGGCCGGACCGGCACCCGTTTCCGTTTCCACAGGCTTTTCTCCGTCAAACTCTCCTGGCAATAGAGGGCAAAGCCCAAATCCGACGGCCCTTTTCCGGCGGCCAGGCCGTCCAGCAGCAGCCGCAGGTTGCCGCCCAGGTTCCGGTCCAAATTGCTGAGTGTCTCCAGCTTTTGGGTGGTGGCACGGGTGTAGCGGCGCACCTGCCGGTCGATTTCCGTCAGATAGTCGCTCTCCATGCGCTCGTACTGTTCCTGAATCCAGTAGAGCTTCTCCAGCAGGTCTCCCCGGCACGCTTCCAGCGTGTCGCCCCGCCGGTCCTGGAAGGCCGCCTGGGCCATGGCTTCCAACACCGCGTCGTCCTCCAGCCACTGACTGAGCATCTGCCGGATGGGCACCCGGTATTTGGGGACGGAATCGCGGATTTTCAAAGGCCGGATGTACGCCTCCATGACCCGCTGGCCAAAGTCGTCAAAGTGGGCCGCCAGCACGTCGTTGACGTCCTGCATTTCCATCTGCATACGAAAAAAGCCCTTGATGTTGTGATAGACGGACTTCAACGCCTTGATGAGGGCCATGGTATTGTCGTAGGCGCTGTAGAGGGCCAGCATCTTCTCATAGGCGCTGTCCCCCTCCCGGGCCACTTTCAGCGCAGAATACGTACTGAATACATAGGAATAGCCTCGCTGGGGCGCGTCCTCCCGCAGCTGGTGGAGCAGTTCCAGCAAACGGCTGCTGTAGCCGGGAACAATGAGATATTCCTCAAAGCTCCGCTCCGTCTTGCCCCGCTCCTTTTCAAACCAACCGCGGCTGCACAGTTTACGAATCAGAAACCGGGCCTTGCCGGAGATGTCCCGCAGTTCCTCCTCGTCGATGTCCTCGCCGTCGAAGGTGGCGTCGGCCAGCTGCCGTTCCATCCGGTTGCGCAGAATGGAATAATAGAGCTGCTCCGGAATTTTCAAATGGTCCCGGTACGTCTCATACAGCACCTCCAGCGCCTCGGCATACAGCGCCCGGTTGGGCGACGCCAGAACGGAAAACAGGTCCCCCGGCACGGCTTCAAACAGCTGCAACGACTCCACCTCCCAAATGGTCAAACATGGAAAAAACCGGCTGTAGCAGCCGGTTTTTTCTGCGAACTTCTGACATTATACCTGATATTATCGAATGTTTCAACCCTGCTTCGATTTTTCACGCCACCACATGGCCCCATTTCCGTTGCTTTCCGCTGTTCTCTTTGTCTCTATGCATCCGAAAACCGTGTCTCTCTATTTTTAAAACGGTATCTGTTAAATTGTCCAAAATTTCCCCTGCATATCTGTACAAGCCGCTGGCAATGCTATGACTGTCCGATGGACAAAAGAAATGAAGGAGGAACTTTGTTATGAAGAGCAACAACAACGCTGTCATTCCCGAAGCCCGTGAGGCCCTGGACAAGTTCAAGATGGAGGCCGCTTCCGAGGTCGGCGTCGACCTGAAGCAGGGTTACAACGGTCATCTGACCTCCCGCGAGGCCGGCTCTGTCGGCGGCCAGATGGTCAAGAAGATGATCGAGGAATACGAGCGCAACATGAAGTAATTCCTCCCCAAACGCACAAAGCACCCGGCAGTCTCGGACTGCCGGGTGTTTTGCATTATGGCAGCAGGGCAGCCAATGCCGGAAACGGCGCCAGGGACCGTTTCAGAATCCCGTGGACCTGGGCGATGGCTGTGCCGTAATTGGTGAAGGGTACACCGGCATCGGCGGCACATTTCCTCCGATAGTCCAGTTCCCGGCCGTTGAGCATGCAGCCGCCGCAATGGACCACCACCCGATAGGGCGACAGGTCCTCGGGGAACTCCCGTCCGGAGCAGGTTTCAAATTGCAGGTCTGCGCCGCTGTAGTCCCGCAGCCAGCGGGGCAGCTTGACGGTGCCGATATCCTCGCACTGGCGATGGTGGGTACAGCCCTCGGCAATCAAAATCCGGTCGCCGTCGTGCAGCGCATTCAATGCGGCGGCGCCACGGACCGCGTCCTCCAGAAAGCCCTTATACCGAGCCATCAAAATCGAAAACGACGTCAGTCTCAGTTCCGGCGGCGTCGCCTTGGACACAAAGCCAAACACCTGAGAATCTGTCACCACCAGAGCGGGCCGTTGGCCCAACCGTTCCAGCGCCGTGGGATATTCTGTTTCCCGGACCACCAGCGGCATGGCCCCGGCCTCCAAGGCATCCCGGATCACTTGCTGTTGGGGCAGAATCAGCCGTCCCTTGGGGGCCGATTTGTCGATGGGCACCACCAGAACCAGAAATTCCCCCGGCTGCACCAGATCGCCCACCAGTTTTCCGGTCCGCTCCCCGTTTGGAACCAGTCGGGCAATGCGCTCTTTCAGTTCCCACACACCGTCGCCGGTCAGGGCGCTGACAACCAGGCCGTCGTCCTCTGCCGTGGCTCCCAGGTCGGCCTTGTTATAGGCCACGACATAGGGGATATTTTTCTCCACAAGCAGTGCAACAATCTGTTGATCGATTTCCGTTTTTCCCACGGTGCCATCCACCACCAAAACGGCGCAGTCCACCCGATTCAGTGTCCGTTTCGTCTGCTTGACCCGCAGTTCGCCCAGCTGCCCCTCATCGTCAAAGCCCGGCGTGTCGATGATGACCACCGGCCCCATGGGCAGCAGCTCCATGGCTTTCTGGACCGGGTCGGTGGTGGTACCCTTGACCTCCGACACCACCGACAACTGCTGACCGGTCACGGCGTTGACCAGACTGGATTTTCCCGCATTTCTCCGGCCGAAAAATCCGATGTGGACCCGCTCCGCGGCGGGCGTGTCGTTCATACTCATAGGCCCACCTCAGAACCGGAAGTCCCGGATACCCTGCTCGATTTTTTGCAGGTGGTCGGCACAGATCTCCCGGACCTTGTCCTTGGGGATGTTTTGGAGCTCCGCCTGAATCAGCGCTTCGCCGATGGCTCTTGTCTCCGGGGCGGCATAGTCCATAAGATATTCCTTCAGCGTCATCAGCGCATTGGGATGGCAGCAGTTTTGAATCTGTCCGGCCTTGCAAAGGCTCATAAACCGGTCGCCAGTGCGTCCCTCCCGATAGCAAGCCGTACAGAAGGACGGGATATAACCCAGCTCCATGAGCCAGCGCACCACCTCATCCAACGTTCTCTGGTCAGACACGTCGAATTGCTCCGTGTCCGTGGGCCGCTCCTCCTCCTCGTAGCCGCCGACGGAGGTACGGGAGCCGCCGCTGATCTGGGACACGCCCAGGGGCAGGACCCGTTCTCTTACGGCTTGACTCTCCCGAGTGGAGATGATCATGCCCGTATAGGGTACGGCAATGCGAATCAGAGCGCACAGCTTGGCAAAGGTGTCATCGCTGATGCCGTTGTCAAAGGCGCTGGGGTCAATGTCGTCGGCGTGCTTGATCCGGGGCACGCTGATGGTGTGGGGGCCCACGCCGTGGACGGCCTCCAGGTGCTCCGCGTGCATCAGCAGACCCGCAAACTCATAACGATACCGCTCCAGTCCAAACAGAACACCCAGGCCCACATCGTCAATGCCGCCCTCCATGGCCCGGTCCATGGCTTCCGTGTGGTAGTCATAATCGTGCTTGGGGCCGGTGGGATGCAGCTGCTCATAGCTCTCCTTGTGGTACGTCTCCTGAAACAGGATATAGGTGCCGATACCGGCCTCTTTCAGCATCCGGTACTCCTCCACGGTGGTGGCGGCAATGTTGACATTGACCCGGCGGATGTCGCCGTTTTTGTGGTGGATGGAATAGATGGTTTTGATGCACTCCAGGATGTACTCGATGGGGTTGTTTTTGGGGTCCTCACCGGCTTCGATGGCCAGCCGCTTGTGGCCCATGTCCTGCAAGGCAATGACCTCCTTAGCCACCTCCTCCTGGGTCAGCTTTTTACGGCCGATGTGCTTGTTTTTGGCATGGTAGGGGCAATAGACACAGCCGTTGACGCAGTAGTTGGACAGGTACAGGGGCGCAAACAACACAATACGGTTGCCGTAGAATTTCAGCTTGATCTCCTTGGCCAGATCGTACATCCGCTGGAGCCGCGTCTCGTCCTCACAGGCCAGCAGCACCGAGGCCTCCCGATGGCTCAGACCCTTACATTGGGCCGCCTTGTCCAGGATGGCGTCCACCAGCTCCAGATCGTCCTTGTGGGCGTCGGCATAGGCTAAGGTGTCGAGAATCTCCTGGTGATCGATGAATTCCGTCGCTTTCAGGGAATGGGGGTTGTACATGATACATTCCTTCTTTCTTGCGGGTCAGACCGTCTTTCCCGTCAGAGTGTAGGGGCGTCGCCCCGGGCGACAACGGCTTCATAGCCGATGGCTTGTAAATTGTTTCGCAGCTGGTTTAACCCGTTGGCCGATTCGGCCCCGGTGGCCAGCTTATCATGGTACAAAAGATATTTGCTCCGCACGTCGGCGGGAGACAGATTGGGCATGACCACGTTGGCGCCATGGAGAATGCCCCGCTCCCGTCCCCCCTCCAGGGCCGTACCCAGGGCCGTGGTGGCAGGCAGCAGGACCTTGGGCAGCAGCAGCCGCACCATGGACAACAGGTACAGCGTCAGATCCGCCGAACCGTCCGGTTCAAAAGCAAAGGGGGTGTCCCGATGGCGCAGAAACGGACCCATGCCCACCATATGGGGCTGCAATTCCTGTAAGAACCGCAAATCCTCCACCAGGTTCTCTAAGGTCTGGCCCGGAGACCCCACCATCATGCCGGCGCCCACCTGATACCCCAGCTCCTTGAGGTCGTACAGGCAGCGGATGCGATTTTGCAGCCTCAACTCCGGCGGGTGTAGACGACGGTAGTGGTCGGCGTTGGCCGTCTCATGGCGCAGCAAATACCGGTCGGCCCCGGCCTGTTTCAGTGCGGCATAGCTGTCCCGGCTCCGCTCGCCGATGGACAGGGTCACAGCACAGTCGGGGTGGTTTGTTTTGATGGCGGTGATCAGGTTGCACAGTTTTTCATCGGTCCACCAGCCGTCCTCGCCGCCCTGGAGGACGAAGGTCCGGAACCCCAGGTCATAGCCCGCGTCGCAGCAGGCCAGAATGACCTCTGGAGACAGACGGTACCGTTCCGCCTTATGGTTGCTGCGGCGGATGCCGCAGTAGTAGCAGTCGTTTTTGCAGTAGTTGGTAAATTCGATGAGGCCTCGGAGATAGACCCGGTTGCCGAAGGTCCGGTGTGCCGTCTCCACGGCGGCAATCCGCAAAATCTCCGCCGATTCCGGCGTCCGCTGCTCCAGCAGTTCCAGCAGTTCCCTGTCGCTCAGGGCCTCCCCCGCCGCCAGACGGCGGGCCAGGTCTGCGGCCTTACCCACGGCCGCCTCCGGCATAGGCCGTCTTGGAGCTGACGCCGGGCAGTTTGCCGATTTTGCCGGACAGAGCCGAGATCACGTCCTGGGGCGCGTCCACGGCAATACTCATGATACTGACCTGTTTTTCCCGGTAGGGAATGCCCATGCGGCCGATGATATGTTGGCGGTACTGGTGCAGAATGTCGTTGAGAGCTTCCACCGACGATTCATTTTCCACCAGAATGGCCAACAGCGCAATGCGTGTTTCCATGGTTTGTCCTCCTTGTGAATCGCGCCAAACAAAAAAGCCGCACCCGGAGGGTACGGCAAACAGCGCCCACCCGCTGCCGGGTGTGCGTCGAAAACACCGAACCTTCCATCGCAAAGGGCTTTTTGATGTCAGGATCTTGTTACACAATTTCATGATATACGATACCATATTTTTTGTCCATTGGCAATCCCCTTGTCTTTTCCATGGGTTTGCGGTACCATACTATAAAAATAACCATACAGAAATGGGGACTTTGGATGCAACATCCTTGGATACAAAAACGATGCCTGCACATGACGGACCTGGATACAGACCGCACCGATGACGTCCAGCGCTGTCTGGACGCCCTTTCGGCCCTGGGTCTGGAGGCCCGTCTGCCCCTGGAGCTGGTCCAGTCGTCCTATGAGACGCTGCGCCTGGAACAATTCACCGTGACGTTGGTCCGCAATGGCCGCCACTGGGATGTGACCCGGGTAGAACCCGGCGACACCACCCTCTGTGCCTACGGCGCCGCCGTGGATTTGGGCAGCACCACTGTAGTCATGCGTTTGATGGATTTTACTTCCGGCAGCGTTCTGGCCGAGGACACGGTCCGCAACGGCCAGCGGGCCTACGGCGACGAGATTCTCAGCCGGATTTTCTATACGAAGGACAACCCGGAGCACCGGAAAGAATTGCAGGCCGTCACTGTGGATACCCTGAACACGCTGCTGGATACCGTCTGCGGCGAAGCGGGCGTCGATCCGGAGCAGGTCTGCACCATGGTCATCGGCGGCAACACCACCATGATTCACTTTCTCCTGGGGCTGGATGCTTTCTGTATTTTCCACACGCCGTTCCGGCCCGTCGTCACATCGCCGGGTCTGGTGAGCGGTCCTGCCCTGGGCCTCCATGTCCGGGGGCCGGTCTACTGCTTCCCGGCCACAGCCAACTATCTGGGCGGCGATATCATCAGCGGCCTGCTGGCCACGGGATTGACCCAGCGGGAGGAAACTGCCCTGTTTTTGGACATCGGCACCAATGGAGAAATGGTGGTGGGCAACAACACCTATCTCATCGGCGGCGCGGGCGCAGCGGGTCCGGCGCTGGAGGGCGGCATCAGCCGCAGCGGTATGCGGGCCAGGGCCGGCGCCGTGGACTCCATCACCATCCGGGACGGCGTTCTGACCTGCACAACCATCGAACAGGAAAAGCCGAAAGGCATCTGCGGTTCCGGCATTGTGGATTTGCTGGCCCAGATGCTGCTGGCCGGATGGATGGACCGTCAAGGCACGTTGCAGCCGGAAAAAAGCAGCCGCATTCGCCGGTTTGAGGACCAGTGGGCCATTGCCTACGCCGACGAGTCGGAGAGCGCCACCGGTGAAGCCCTGGTGTTTACCCAGGAGGATATCCGCCAGTTTACAGAGACGAAAGCCGCCGCCCACACCATGGTGGCTGTGCTGCTGAACACCGCCGGTCTGACGCTGGACGACATCGACCGGATTTATCTGGCCGGAGCCTTCGGCCGCCATCTGGATTTGGAGTCGGCCATCACCATCGGCATTTACCCCGACGCCCCCAGAGAAAAATTCCGCAACGTGGGCAACAGCTCCCTGGACGGCGCCTGCGATCTGCTCTGCGGCCGGGTGACGCCGGAGGAAGCCGACCGGGTGGCAAAGGAAATTTACTACCTGGAATTTGCCATGCAGGAGACCTTTGTGGAGGAAATGCGGGCTGCCAGCTTCTACCCCCACACCAATCTGGAACAGTATCCCACGGTTGCCGCCAAGCTGCAACAGCCATAACTAGCAGAATCCCCCCTTTTGATGGACAAAACTTCCCATCAAAAGGGGGGTTTATGCGTTCTGTCGACGGAACCCCGCTACAGCGCCATCACATAAATCTGGCACGGATTGCCCTCGTCCCACAGGGTGGGAAACACCTCAAACTCCCGAAACCCAACGGACTGATAAAACCGGTTGGTGCGGTCGTACACCTCGTATTTCCCCATTTGCACCGTCTTGACTTGCAAAAAGGAACACCCCTGTTCCCGCGCCATGGCTTTTGCCAATTCCAGCAGGGCTGTTCCGATTCCGGCGCGCTGTGCTTCTTTTCGTACCCCCATGGCGGCGATTTCCATGGTATCTTTGCCGGTCTGTTTCAAGTACAAAAATCCCACGGGTCCATTGTCCTGCTGGGCGCAAACATATGGCGCTCCGGCGCTGTCCCGTATATATGCCTCCCGCGCCTCGGGAATTCCAAACCACTCGGGCAGCGCCTCCAGAATCTCCCGTGTAATCCGCGTTTGTTCCTGCCTGTCTGTGATCTTCCTGATCTGCATATGTTTTCCTCCACAGAGTCCCTAAAAACTGTACCAAACGGAATCACTTTTGACAGAGCCGAAGTTCCAGCTCATACAAACCGCCGGTGTGCTGCACGGTGTTTCCCGTTGGCTGAAAGCCGTTTCGCTCATAAAGCCGCTTTGCACCGGTATTGGTGTTGAGAATCCACAGGGTGGGACAGTCCGTACACTGCTGTATGGCAAATGTTAGCAGTTGCGTCCCATATCCCTTATTCTGTTCGCTAGGCAGAACATAGAGATTCTCAATGCGGCTGTCATGGACGGAAACAATCCCCACGGGCTTCTCCTCTGTCAGCAAATAGAGCCGCGCCCCTTTGTCCATCTCAGACGCCAGATACCGCGCCTGCCGTTCCGGCGTATGGAGGGCCAGAAACTCCGGGGTGCAGATCTCCCGGTGGGATGCTTGCCAGCTCTCCGCATGGATAGCCGCGGCCTGCATCAGATTTTCCGGCGTTACCGGTTGAATCATGGTTCTCCCCCTATCCAATTCTTTTAAAAAATTACAGATGGGAAGGGCGCTCCCAGGGAGACGCCCTTCCCATTTCCATACCATCAAACTTGCCTTTTGAACACTGCCGGTCAGCCCAGGCACAGGCCCATACGGCGGGCCACATGGATCATGCCGTGGTCTTCGGGGACCAGACGGCTCTTGCCCGCAATATCCTCGAGCCGGTTTGCCACCACCTGGTTGTTGTTCATGGCCACGGTGACTCCGTAGACCTCCTCCTCCACCAGCTTGGCGGCATAGGTGCCGAACTGGGTCGCCAGAACCCGGTCATAGGGCGACGGACTGCCGCCGCGCTGCATGTGACCGGGAACGCAGAACCGGGTCTCAAACCCTGTCATCTCCTCGATCTGATGGGCAATGCGGTGGGTAGCCGTGGTGATGCCCTGCTCGGCCCGCTTGGCCGCCCGCTCCTTCTTCTTCATCTTGGCTTCCTCCACGTCGTAGACGCCTTCGGCCACAGCCAGAATGGAGAAGTTTTTGCCCTGCTCAGCCCGCTTGGTGATGGCAGCGCAGACGTTTTCAATGTTGTACGGCATCTCCGGAATCAGAATGATATCGGCGCCGCCGGCAATGCCCGCATACAGGGTCAGCCAACCGGCCTTATTGCCCATCAGCTCCACAACCATGCAGCGGCTGTGACTGCCGGCGGTGGTGTGGACCCGGTCAATGGCCTCGGTGGCGATGTCCACAGCCGTGTGGAAGCCAAAGGTCACGTCGGTGCCGTAAATATCGTTGTCAATGGTCTTAGGCAGGCCGATGACATGGAGCCCTTCCTCCGACAGGAGGTTAGCCGTCTTGTGGGTGCCGTTGCCGCCCAGGCACAGGAGACAATCCAGCTTCATCTCTTTATAGTTTTTCTTCATGGCGCTGACCTTGTCCACCTCGTCGTCACCAATGACGCGCATCAGCTTAAAGGGGGTGCGCTTGGTGCCGAGGATGGTGCCGCCCACGGTCAGAATGCCTGAAAATTCGTAGGGCTGCATGACGCGGTAATCGCCGTTGATCAGGCCCGAATAGCCGTTGGCAATACCGATGATCTCCACATTATTGCCCATGCGCTGATACAGCGCCTTGGCCACGCCGCGGATAGTGGCGTTCAGGCCGGGGCAGTCGCCGCCGGAGGTGAGAATACCAATGCGTTTTTTCATAATGAGTACCCCCTTGTATAGACTACCTTTAGAGTACCGATTTCCGGGGCCGTTGTCAAGACAGCAGACCAGTTTGTGGAAAAACTTTCCCTTAAAACGACGCTTCCACCAGCCGTTGGGTATAGGGGGACCGGGGTTGGAGCAATACCTGGTCGGTATCGCCCAATTCCTCCACCACGCCGCCCCGCAGCACCAGAACGCGGTTACAAAACTGCTGCACCAGGGACAGGTCATGGCTCACAAAGACAAAGGCCATGCCCTGCTGCCGCAGTTCGTTCAGCAGCTCCATAATCTGGGCCTGTACCGTCACATCCAGAGACGCTGTGGCCTCATCGCACAGCAGCAGCCGGGGCTGTGGGGCCAGCGCACGGGCAATGGCGGCCCGTTGGCACTGGCCGCCGCTGACCTCATGGGGATAACGGCTCGCCAGCTCCGGCGGCAAGCCGCAGCGCTCCAACAGAGATGCCGTCTCCTCTGCTGCCCGGTTCCGGGGCACGCCGTAATTGACCAAAGCCTCTCCGATGGCCCCGCCCAATGTCTGGCGGGGGTCGAAAGAATCCTGGGGCATCTGAAAGACCATCTGCATGGTCTGCCAGACGGCACGGCGCGGCATGGTCTCCAAGGGCTTGCCCTCCAATAACACCTGTCCCAACGAAACGGGCAGCAGTCCGACCAATGCACGCAGCAGCGTCGTTTTGCCGCTGCCCGACTGGCCCACCACCCCCAACGCTTCGCCGGGGGACAACGTCAGGGACACATGATCCAGGGCCGTCACCATCTGCCGTCCCCGGCGAAAGGTCCGGCACACGTCTTGGGCTTCCAGCAGCGGCGTCATAAGTTCCTCCTCAATCGCGGCACGGCGGCCAGCAGCCGCCGGGTGTACTCGGTTTGGGGTGTGGTGAGCACCTGGGCGGCGCTCCCCTGCTCCACGGTCCGGCCATTCTTCAAAATCAATACCCGGTCAGCCACCGATTCCAGCAGGGCCAGATTATGGGTCACCAGAACCATGGCCGTGCCCCGGTCCCGGCGCAGATGTCCCAAGGTCTCCATGACCTCCCGCTGGACCAGCACATCCAATGCCGAGGTGGGTTCGTCGCACAGGAGCAGCTCCGGCTCCAGCAGCATCGCCAGCAGCAGGCCCACCCGCTGGCACATACCCCCGGACAGCTCCATGGGGTAGCTCCGCAGAACGCGGACACCCTCCGGCAGACCCAGCTGTTCCATCAGGGGCAGGGCCAGCCGTTCCGCCTCCCGGCGGGAGACACCCCGGCCCAAGACCTGCCGGACCAGGGCCTCCACGGTGCGGACCGGACAGAGGGAGGCCCCGCTGTTCTGGAAGACCATCCCCATACGGTGGCCCCGTAAGGCCCTCCACTGGCGTTCGGTGGTCAGCACCGTACCGTCAAAGGCCATGGTTCCCCCGATAACAGCCCCGCCGTGGGGCAGCAGCCCCAGCACCGCCCGCAGAATGGTGCTTTTGCCGCTGCCGGACTCTCCGGCCACCCCCAGAATTTCCCCCGGCTCCACGGTAAAGGACACATCCTCCACCACCGGGCGGCGGTCATAGGCGATATGGAGTTGTCGGACCTCCAGCAGGGCCATGGAACCCCCTCCTATTCGCCCACGCTCAGCTGGGCTGTAATCTCATAGTAATCCGAGGGATGGGCCGTAAAGCCCATCACCCGGTTGTTCATAACAAAATTCATCCGCAGATACGACGCGAAAAAGTAGCCGCAGTCGTCCAAAATGGTCTGGCTCATTGCCGTACCCAGGGCTGCCCGCTCCGCCGGGTCAAAGGTCCCGGCCAGCTGCGCCGCCTGGGCTTCCAGTTCATCACTGTGGTACCCGCCCCGGTTCTTGGCGGAGCTGTCAAGACAGTGGGTGGTGAAAAAGTAGGCTGGGTCGCCGGTGGGAGCCGCCACAAAGGCGCTGACATACACATCCCAATCGCCGGACTCCAGAACCCCCAAATGGTTGGCCGTGGAGTTGATCTCCACCTGAATGCCCACCTCCTGCAAAGTGGCCTGGGCCGCTTCGGCCAGCAGCGGCAATTCCTGCCGCCCCGGATACGTCAGCCAGCGGATGGTCAACGTCTGGCCGTCCTTGTCCACATACCCGTCACCATCGCTGTCGGTCCAACCGGCTTCGGCCAGCAGGGACCGGGCAGCCTCCGGGTCATAGGCCGACGCAGTTACACCGTCGGTATCAAAGGAGAAGGGACCCACGGCGGGGGTGCCGTTGCCGTGGAGCAGCACCTCTGTAAAGCTGTCCCTGTCAATCGCCATGGCGATGGCCTGCCGCACCTGGATATCCTGCAAGGCAGGCGTCTCATAGTTATAGGCCCCGAAAAACACACGGGAGGTGTCAGCGGAGGAAATGGTATACTGGCTCTCGTCCGCAAAAAGTTCCAGACTGGCATAGGGCAAGCCCTGGACCGCATCCAGCTGTCCAGCCTGCAGCGCCATGGTCAGCGTGTCGCCGTCGGTGATGGAGCGGACCTCCACCCGGTCCACCTGGGGCACGCCGCCCCAGTACGTTTCGTTTTTGTTGAGATAGATGTGGTCATCAGCCACCTCATAGGCCACAAAGGGGCCGGTACCGGCCACATTCCGGGTCTCGTCCACACCATCGGTGCCGTAATCCATATCAATGATGGCCCCATAGGGGTCGCTGAGGTAGTTGGGCAGCGCCGGGTTGGGGGCGTTGCAGGTGATGGTTACGGTCTGGCCGTCGGCTTCGATGGCGGCAATGTTCAAATCGCCGGGAGCCCGGTCATGGACGGCAACCAGATGGTCCAGGCACTCCTTGACAGCCTGACCGTCCATAGTCCGGCCACTGGAAAAGGTGACGTCGTCGCGCAGGGTGATGGATAAGGTGGTGTCATCCACCCACTCCCAGCTTTCCGCCAGCCACGGCTCCAGCTCCATGGTCTCGCTGAGACGGAACAGCGTCTCTCCGACGCCGTAGCGGACCGCCGACCAGCCGGAGTAGGCTTCGTGGGGGTTCAATCCCGCGTTGGCCATTTCCGGGCCATAGGCCACGGTACCATAGCGGAAAACCGTCTCCCCCACTGTCTGCTCTGTGGTTCCGGCGGTAGAGCCGCAGGCGGTGAGGGTCAGGGCCAGCAGCAGGGCCGCCGGAATCGCTTTAGAACACTTCATGTGGTTTGCTCCTTTTTCCGGGCTCTGCGGCGGGGGTCCAGGTGGTCCCGCAGGCTGTCGCCCAGCAGATTAAAAATGAGTACGGTGAGGAAAATGGCAACGCCGGGGCCCAGAATGGTCCAGGGGGCCGTCTGAATCAGACTGCGGCCCTTGCTCATCATGGAGCCCCACTCCGCCGTGGGCGGCTGGGCTCCCAGGTTCAGGAAGGACAGGCCCGCCAGCTCCATCAGCATGGTGCCGATGTCCAGAGACGCCGTCACCAGCAAGGGACCCGCGATATTGGGCAGGATGTGGCGGGCCATGAGCCGGACTGGGCCGTTGCCCGCCATGCGGGCGGCGGTCAGATAGGGTGCGCCCCGGACCGTCAAGGTCTGGCTGCGCGCCAGCCGGGCATATTTGGGCCAGGACACCAGCGCAATGGCCAGAATGGCGTTGCCCATGCCGCCGCCCAGCAGTCCCGCCACGGCCAGCGCCAGCACCATGCCGGGAAAGGCCAGAAACAGGTCTCCCAGCCGCAGCAGCACCGTGTCCAGCCATCCACCGAACCAGCCGCAGGCAATGCCGACGACGCTGCCGGACACAGCGGACACAGCCACCAGAATCAGCGCCGAGAAGACGCTGGTCCGTGCGCCGGCGATGACACGGGACAGGACATCCCGGCCATGGGAATCGGTGCCCAGCCAGTGCTCCGCCGACGGCGGCTGCAACGCCGCCGCCATGTCCTGGGCATTGGGATCATAGGGCGTCAGCCACGGCGACAGCAAGGCCAGCAGCACCACGGCCAACGCCAGAGCGGCGCAGAACCGAACCCGCAGTTTGGTACTCATGGCCGTCCCTCCTCTCCCAGCCGCACCCGGGGGTCTAGGCGGCAGCACAGCAGGTCCGCCGCCAGATTCAGCAGCACATAGAGGACCGCCGTCCACAGGACGTAGGCCAGAACCACCGGCGCATCCCGCAGGGCAATGGAATCCACGGCCAGTTTGCCCACGCCGTCCCATAGAAAAATGGATTCCACAATGGCGGTACCGCCCAGAAGACTGCCCGCCGACATGGCCAGCAGGGTAACTATGGTACCCATGGCCGCCCGCAGCACATTGGAAAACAGGACGGTTTTCCGTCCCACGCCCCGGGCCAGGGCTCCGGTCACATAGTCCTGTTCCAATTCCTCCAACACGGCGGCCCGAATCTGCCGGGTGTAGCGGGATGACATAGCCAGGGCCAGAGTCACCGACGGCAGCACCAGACTGCCTCCGCCGCCCAAATCAATCACCGGCAGCCACCGGAGCTTAACGGCAAAAATCAGCAGCAGCAGCAGGGCCGCAAAGAAGTTGGGCAGAGAATTTCCCACAAAGCTGACGGCCCGGATGAGGTAGTCAACCCACCGGCCATGGAACACCGCCGAGACGATGCCCAGAGGCACGGAAATCAGAATGGTCAGCCCCAGGGAAGCCCCCGTCAGCAGCAGGGTAGCCGGGACCTTGGACAGAAGCGTGGGCAGCACCGGCACACCGGAGACGTAGGAAGTACCCAAATCGCCGTGGAGCAGGTCCCACAGCCAGCGGCCGTACTGCACGAAAAAGGGTTGATCCAGCCCCAGTTCCGCCCGCTTGGCGTCCAGAACCGCCTGGGAAACGCTGGTACCCAGATTTTCATAGAGCAGTTCCACGGCGTCACCGGCGGCGAAGCGCAGCATGGCGAAGGTCAGCAGCGTCACACCCAGCAGCAGCGGAATCAGCTGCAACAGCCGCCGTATGATATAGGAACCGGCGGAACGGTTCACGGCTCAGCCTCCTTTCCCATCACACCATCCCCCTTGGGGGGATGGTCAGAAAAACGGCGGTGCTGTCCAGGACAGCACCGCCGGGTCCATTCGTTACTTGTCAGCACAGATCATAAAGCCGGGGGTGGCTGCGAAGTTGACCTTTTCCTCATTGTCCCAGGTTAGCTTCCAGACCTCCGTGTCGGTGTAGATGCGATGGTAGCCGCAGCGCAGCAGCGTCTGAATGTCCCAGTCGGGGCGGTTGACGCGGCCCATGGGCAGCAAAAGAGAGATCTGCTCCATTTCGTCGGCTTTCTCGTAGGCGTTGTAATCGGTGCAGCCCTCCTGGCGGACATTATCCCGGTCCTGGGCCACGGCCACCCGCTTTTTCTCGTCAAAGAGGTAGCCGTACCAGTCGGCGTCGAAGTTGATCATCCGTCCGCCGGGCTTCAGCACCCGGAACCACTCGCGGTAGGCCCGCTCCGGGTCCGGCAGATTCCAGGTCAGGTTGCGGCTCACCACCACGTCAAAGGTGTTGTCGGGGAACTCCAGGGCTTGGGCGTCCATCTGGCGGAACTCGATTTGTTCAGCTAATGCCCCGGCGTTGCGCCGGGCCTCCTCCAGCATGGCGGGAGTATAGTCGGCGGCGGTGACCTGGTGGCCCATCTCCGTCAGCAGAATGGCAAAGAAGCCGGGTCCGGTACCGATGTCGAGAATGCGCAGGCAGTCTCCCTCGGGCAGGTGATGTAAAAGGGCATTGCGCCACATTTCGCGGCCGCCGTGGGCGATATTCGTTTTTACGTCCGCCGTATAGGAGGGGGCGCGCTCGGTCCAGTAGGCTCGGTTTCTGACGGCAAGATCCATACGGTAATACCTCCGGTTAAGTCTGACACGATAGTACCAGACCGCAACCGCCGCCGCAAGCCCCCTAGGGGGATGTTTTTTTAGAGAATATTTCCCTGGCTGTCAAAGACCGGCAGCTTCTCCAGATAGAGGATGTCATCCCGTTTTTGGGCCTCGCCCTCCGCCAGAATGGCCATGCGGCCCGCCACAATGCCGCCGGCCGCCTCCACCAGCCGCTCAATGGCCAGCAGGGACTCGCCGGTGGAGATCACGTCGTCCACAATGAGAATGCGCTTGCCCCGCATTTTGGCGGCGTCCTCGCCGTCCAGATAGAGGTGCTGCTCCTTGGCGGTGGTGATGGAACGGACCGCCACATCCAGCACGTCGCGCATGTAGAGTTTTGGCCCCTTGCGGGCCAGAATATAGGTGTTGCGGCCGCTCTGGCGGGCCATCTCATGAATGAGCGGGATTCCCTTGGCCTCGGCGGTGATCATATAATCAAATTCCGGTGCCTTCTCCAGCAGCGCCTTGGCGCTGGCACAGGTCAGCTCCACGTCTCCGAAAATCACAAAGGCCGCGATCTGCAACTCGTCCGTGACGGGACACAGGGGCAGGTCCCGCTTCACACCGGCAATGGTCATTGTATGATACATAGTAGTTCTTCTCCTTTACACACCACGGTGTCACAGGGCGTTTTTTGTACAATTCATTATAAACCGCCCGGTAGTTCTTGTCAATTCACCGGTCATACCGCAAAATTTGTTTGCCATTCTGACTAATTTTGCATCCGTTTTTTGAGCAAAAAAACAATGCCCAATCTATTGTATTTTCGTGACCAGTCGATTATACTGTTCATAGAATCTTAACATGTGGCCCGCAGGGATGGATCAGACGTCGGAGGAATCTGTAGCAGAACAGGTGTACAGCAGGCGTTTGGTCCTTTTTTCACTGTGGGTCCCGGAAACGGAGGGTAATGCAATGGAGCAATTCTTTAAACTGAAGGAGCACGGCACCACAGTCCGCACCGAGCTTGTCGCCGGCTTCACCACCTTTATGGCCATGGCCTATATTCTCATGGTCAATGCCGGCATGTTTGCCGAGCTGGAAGGCCAAGTCACCTACAACGCCGTGTACATTGCTACGGCCATCTCCGCCGTCATCGGCACGGTGCTCATCGGTCTGCTGTCCAACCTGCCCCTGGCCCAGGCCTCCGGCATGGGCCTCAACGCCTATTTCGTCTACACGGTCTGTTTCAATCTGGGCCTCAGCTATGCCAACGCGCTGGTCCTGGTCCTGGCCGACGGCATCATCTTCATCCTGCTGACCATCACCGGCCTGCGCAAGAAGATTTTTGACGCCATCCCCTCGGCTGTCCGTATGGCCATCCCCGCCGGTATCGGCCTGTTCATTGCATTCCTGGGCCTCCAGAACGCCGGTATCGTCGTGGACAGTTCCACTCTGGTGGGCCTGGCCTCCTTCAACCTGTACTCCGGCACCGCCACCTGGGGCACCATCATGCCCATGCTGGTCACCATCTTTGCCGTCCTGGCCATTGCCATCCTCACCAAGCGCGGCGTCAAGGGCGCGGTCCTGTGGGGCATCCTGGGCGGCGCTGTGGCCTACTATGTCCTGGGCTTCACTGTTCCCGGCTTCTATGACGGCTTCTTTTCCGGCATGAGCTTCAACCCCTTCACCGCTTTCCAAGAGTTTGCCGAGCTGTCCCTGTTCAAGGTCTTCACCGAGGGCTTTGACTTCTCCGCCTACATCGCTGCCAACGGCACCGGCGGTTTCATCGTCATGTTCCTCACCACGGCCCTGGCCTTCTGCATGGTGGATATGTTCGACACCCTGGGCACCCTCTACGGCGCCTGCGCCCGCGGCAACATGCTGACCAAGGAGGGCGACGTTCCCAACATGGACAAAGCCATGCTGGCCGACGCCGTGGCAACCACCTGCGGCGCCATCTGCGGCACCTCCACCGTCACCACCTTTGTGGAGTCTTCCGCCGGCATCGGCGAGGGCGGCCGCACCGGTCTGGCCTCCATGTTCACGGCCCTGTTCTTCTTCATCGCCATGTTCCTGGCGCCTCTGGCCCAGCTGATTCCCACCTACGCCACTGCGGCGGCGCTGATCTATGTGGGCGTGCTGATGATGAACTGCGTCCGCGACATTGAGTGGACCACGCCGGAAATCGCTGTTCCCGCCTTCCTGACCATCGCCATGATGTCGTTTACCTACAGCATTTCCTTCGGCATCGCCTTTGGTATTATCTCCTGGACCATCATTGCCCTGTTCACCGGCAAAGCCCGGGAGATCAAGGCGGCCACCTGGGTCATCGGCATTCTCTTCGCCCTGACCTTCTTCCTGACCCACTGATATTTAGTATGCAGCGCAAGCCGGGGCAGCGTCAGCTGCCCCGGCTATATACTCTGTCAAATTGGGAACGCCCCGCTGTTTTCTTTGTCAGAAAACAGCGGGGCGTTCCCGGTTTTTCAGGAAATGGTGCCGCAGCAGCCTCTCCTTGCAGCATTCACATGGGATATCCGCCGCCGTAGCTGCGGCGCAGGTCCTCCAGACGATCTCGGTCCAGGGTCTGGAGCCAGTTGAAAGCGTGGGCCTGTGTGGCGTTCACATACGCCATGGCCAAGGTCTGCAACACCAGTGTGATACCCTGATAGAGACCATATACCGTCCAGTAGCCCCGGACTGTATAAGCGCCCACCGGCAGGAAACCATAATTATAGGCCATGACCACCATCTGCACCAGGAACAGCGTACCATGGTACCAGAAAAACCGCAGGTCCAGCATCAACAGTTCCAGTTTGTGTCCGTAGGTCAGCCGGGAGGAATAGGACAGCGCTTGCAGCGGTCCCAATTCCGGATCATCCAGCACAGCAAAGACGGCCATCCGATAGCGGTACATGGCCACCAGACCCGGCAGCAAAAACAGCATGGACCAGGCGGCAATGAGCATGGATTGGAGCACAATCACCGCCAGGACTCTGGTCACCAACCGGAACCCCTGGAAGAAATCTCGGAATGATGCCGGGTGTCCCCGGCTGATGCGCAGCGCAAACCAACTGTAGCCCGCGTTCCAAAGTCCGCCCACAACGCTGAGCCCCACCATGGACAGGACATTGAACAAATCCGCCTGATTTTGCAGCGCGATGGTGCCGAAGCCCGTCTCCTGTTCCAGACGGCGTTCCAGATAGAACGACACCAGATCGCAGAGCAGCGACAGACCCAGGAAGCACAGAAGGAACAACAGCGTCAAACGGCGGTAGGGGGTGTGGCTGTCCCGGAGACAGCGCCGCGCCGCCTGTTTGAGGCCCCGGTAGTGCATGGCCTTCATGTGCGCACCGCCAGGCCGTGGAGAGCTTCCACAAAGGCAGCCGGTTCGGCGGCCTTGAAGAAGGCGCTGCCGGCCACCAGCACATTGGCGCCGGCGTCGGCGCAGAGTTTGGCCGTGTCCAGGGCCACGCCGCCGTCCACTTCCACCTCGCACTCCAGGCCCGCCTCGGTGATATAGCGGCGAATGGCCGTGACCTTGGGCATCATGTCGGCCATGAAGGACTGACCGCCGAAGCCCGGTTCCACGGTCATGACCAGCACCATGGAGCACAGCTTCAGGAAGGGCAGCACGGCCTCGGCGGGTGTTTTGGGCTTGACGCTGACGGCGGCCCGCTTGCCGCAGCCGCGAATCTGCTCCAGAGCCTTGCGGGTATTCTCCTCCGTGTCGGCCTCCACATGGACCGTGACGATGTCGGCGCCGGCCTGACAGAACCGCTCCACATAGCGAACCGGCCGGTCGATCATCAGATGGACGTCCAGCACCATGTCGGTCTCCTTGCGGACCGACTCCAGCACCGGCAGGCCGAAAGAAATATTGGGGACAAAGATGCCGTCCATGACGTCAAAGTGGAGATAGTCGGCGCCGGTTTCCCGGCAGCGGGCGATGTCTTGGCCCAGGCGGTTGAAGTTGGCCGACAAAATGGACGGTGCGACTTTACACTGCATAGATGGAACCTCCAGAAAAACATCGAATGGTGTCACAATGGCGGGAGTTCCATCATAAACTTGAGTATGCGGCCACCATGGCAGGTAGGCTCTCGACTCCCGCGCAGGCCCTGCCGGCCGCTTCAGATAGGGGCCGTCCATCGGACGGCCCCATGGGGTTGTGTTCATTATATCCTGCCCATTCTCCCCTGTCAACGACAGATACAGTTGACACCGGGGCCTGGAATGGGTAAGATGAACCTATAGCATTTTGCCGGGAAACCGCATTCCTGTAGTAAAGTTGGTGTGCCTATGATGCAATCTGTCCGCAAGCCGTCGGTGGTTCCCATCTATACCATTGCCGCCGTCTGGCTGGTCTATACCCTGGCCACGGGGCTCCACCGCCTGTTGGACGTGGTCCTCTGTGCCGTTCTCTCCGTAGGCGGGTACTTCCTTATGCGGACCTTCTTCCCCGGTACCACCGTCCAGGTGGAGGTGCCGGAACCGGAGCCGAACACCGGCGATCCGGCGCTGGATGAGGTCCTTCGGCAGGGCCGGGCGTCCATCGCTTCCATCCGCCGTCTCAACGAGCAGATTCCCGACGAGGACATCTCCAAAAACCTGTCGGCTCTGGAAGACCTGACCCGTAAAATTTTCGCCCGTCTGGAAACGGACAAGCAGTACCTTCCGCGCTGCCGCCAGTTTCTCAACTACTATTTGCCCACCACCATTGAACTGTTGGAACGCTATGTTGCACTCCAGAGCCAGGGGCTGGACAGTGGAGACGTCCGGGAGGCCATGGGCCGCATTGCCGGCATGCTCTACACCATCCGCGAGGCCTTTACGCGGCAGCTGGACAGTCTTTTTGCCCAGGATGTGGTGGATATCAACGCGGAAATCACTGTTATGGAACAGATGTTGCAGGCCCAGGGCCTGCGGGATACCAAGGATTTTACAACGAAGGAGTAATGCAGTATGGATGAGAAAATTCCCCAGTTGACCCTGACCCCCGAGCTGACCCTGGAGCCCCAGGAGCCCGCCAAGCCAGAGCCCGCACCCCAGGCGGACGACGAATTGCAAAAGCTCAGCGCCGCCGAGCAGGAGGCCGTCCATACCTTCGCCCAGCAGATCGACCTGACCAACTCCGCCCAGATTCTGCAATACGGTGTGGCGGCGCAGAAAAATGTCACCGATTTTTCCGAGAGCGCCCTGTCCTCGGTCCGGACCAAGGACCTGGGCGAAGTGGGCGATATGATCAGCTCCCTGATGGTGGAGCTCCGGGGCTTTGACGCCGAGGAGGAAGAAGAAAAGAAGGGAATTTTCGGCTTTTTCCGCAAGGCGGGCCGCAGCATTGAGACGCTGAAGGCAAAGTATGAAAAGGCGTCGGTCAATGTGGACAAGATCACCGGCCAACTGGAAAAGCACCAGATCACCCTCATGAAGGATGTGGCCATTCTGGATCAGATGTACCAGAAAAATCTGGAATACTACAAGCAGCTGACCATGTATATTCTGGCCGGCAAGGAGAAGCTCCAGCAGGAGCGGACCACCACCTTGGCCCAGCTGCAACAGAAGGCCCAGGCCAGCGGCGCCGCCGAGGACGCCCAGGCGGCCAATGATTACGCCAATCTCTGCCAGCGGTTTGAGAAGAAGCTCCACGATCTGGAGCTGACCCGGGTCATCTCCATTCAGATGGCCCCGCAGATTCGCATGATTCAGAACAACAACACCATCATGACCGAGAAGATTCAGACCACCATCATCAACACCATTCCTCTGTGGAAGAGTCAGATGGTGCTGGCCCTGGGCACCCACCACACCCAGCAGGCCATGGAAGCCCAGCGGCAGGTTACCGACATGACCAATGAACTCCTGCGGAAGAATGCCGACAAGCTGAAACTAGCCACCGTGGAGACGGCCCGGGCCTCTGAGCGGGGCGTTGTGGACATCGAGACGTTGCAGCACACCAATCAGAGCCTCATTTCCACCCTGGATGAGGTCCTGCAAATTCAGACCGAGGGGGCGCAGAAGCGCCGGGAGGCCGAAGCTGAACTGCGCCGCATCGAAGGCGAGCTGAAGCAGAAGCTGCTGGAGGTCCGCGGCTGAGGTCCCCTCTCTTTTTTGACAGTTAGGACGGTATACGGATGAAACTACTGAACAACCGCGTTTTTGCGAGTTTGCTGACGGCGGCGGTGGTGTTGGGCTGCTGTGCCTACGGCTTTTTTGGGAAGCCCAATGAGACGGCAGCAGACCAGACGGCCCTGGAATACGGTCGGGAGCATTACAGCAGCTATCTGGATTGGATTGCCGACGAGGCCGATCTGCTCAGCGACAATACAGAGCGGACCGTGGCGACCTATCTGGGCGCGTTGGACCACGGCTGGGGCAGCATTGTGGCCGTGGTCACCGAGGACAGCGGCGGCGCGGACCTCCAGACCCGGGCCAAAGACTGGGCCGCCCGCGGCAATCTCAGCGGCCGGGACATGGTACTGCTGCTGGACGCCGCCTCGGGCCATTGGTATCTACAGCCCGGCGCCGACATCGGTCCCTATGTGGACCAGAAACTAACCACCACCGTGACAGCCTGTTTTGACGGCCGCAGCGTCACCGGGGACGCCGATGAAATTCTGGCGGAGCTGTTTCCGGACCTCTATTCCTGGTACGAAGACACCTTGACGGCCCAGGAGAACGACGGCTTCCTCCCGATTCTGCTGGCCTTCGGCTTTGTGGCCCTGCTGATTCTGGTCATTGCCATCGCTTCGGCAGCCAGCCTGGGCCGTGGCAGACGGGGCGGCGGTGGACCCGGCAGCGGGTTTGACGATACGGTGCGGCGTCGCCGAAACGGCCCCACCATCTTCTGGGGACCCACCGTTTTCTTTCCCGGTCGCTTCGGCGGTCCCTTCGGTCCGCCCCATGGACGGCCCGGACGCCACAGCCATCCTAACCACCATGGTAACCCCAGCCGCAATGGAGACGACTGGCCCTTTGGCGGCGGCGGGGGATTCGGTGGCGGCTTCGGCAACGGCGGGTTTGACGGCGGTGACCGAGGCGGCGGTTTTGGAGACTTCGGCGGCTTCGGCGGCGGCGGTTTCAACGGCGGAGACCGGGGTGGCGGCTTCGGCGGCTGATAATCATACAGACGTAGCGCGGGTGCCGAGGAACTTCGGCACCCGCGTTTTAGAAAGGAACAACGGTTATGCTTCTCTTGTCCGATCAGGACGGTCCGCTCTACCTGTCCATCTACCGCCAGCTGCGGGAACAAATCCAGAGCGGCCAGCTGGCCGCCGGGACGCGGCTGCCCTCCAAACGCGCCCTGGCCAATGAGCTGCAAGTCAGTATCAACACCATTGACGGCGCTTACGGCCAACTGCAATCGGAGGGCTTTGTGGAGTCCCGGCCCCGCAGCGGCTACTATGTGCTGGGCATCGAGAGCTTGCAGAATTTGTCTCTGCCCCACCGGACGGTAGCAGCCCCGTCGCCCCGCGTCCAGGTCCCGCTCATTGATTTTCACCCCGGCGGCGTGGCAAAAGAAAAATTTCCCTTTTCTGTGTGGCAGCGGCTCCTCCGGAGCGCGCTCAACGAGCCGGACGCCCTCCGGCGGACCGAAGCGCAGGGGGAACCGGGGCTTCGGCAGGCCGTGGCCGACTATCTCTACGCCGCACGGGGCGTCCGCTGCACCGTGGAACAGGTGGTACTGGGAGCTGGTACCGACGCCCTGTTGAGCATGCTCAGCTATATTCTCCCCAACGAATGTACCATGGCCGTGGAAAATCCCGTCTACAACCGGGGATACCGGCTGTTTGCCCGGACGGGCCACGGGGTTCTCCCGGCGGAAATCGACCGTCAGGGCGTCATGGTGGAGCCGTTGGAAGCCCTGGACAATGTGCTGCTGTACACCACACCCTCCCACCAGTATCCCTTGGGCTTATCCATGCCCATGGGACGCCGGACCAAGCTCTTGAACTGGGCAGGACAGGGCCGCTTCCGCTACATTCTCGAGGACGACTACGACTCGGAGTTCCGCTACGACGCCCGGCCCATGCCGTCGCTGCAAAGCATCGACCCCAACGACCGGGTCATCTATTTGGGCACCTTCTCCCGCAGCGTGGCCCCGGCACTGCGTCTGGCCTATCTGGTGCTGCCGCCCCAGCTGCTGGCCCTCTACCGGCAGGAATACAGCGGGTTTGCCTGTCAGGTGTCCACCATGGAGCAGCTGGCCCTGCGGGAGTTTCTCATACGGGGCCACTTTGAGACCCATTTGAACCGGATGCGGGTCTATTACCGGGCCCGGCGCAAAACCCTGGTCGAAGCCCTTGCCCCTCTGGAACACACCATGCGGATCATCGGTGAGGCCGCCGGCCACCATCTGACGCTGCAATCCATAACCGGCCGCACGGAATCCGAACTATGTCAACTGGCCTTAACCCATGGTGTCCGGGTCTACCCCATTTCCCCCTATTTTATGGGTCCCTGTCCCTATGACGGCAAGGTGCTGCTGGGCTTTGCCGATCTCAGTGACCGGCAGCTCCTAGAAGGCGCCGCCGCCCTCTGCAAAGCTTGGAAATAAGACGCAAAAACCCGCGAAAACCGATGGTTTTCGCGGGTTTTGTATGGATATTCTTACTTGATAACGCCCTTTTGCAGCATGATATTGGCGTAGATGGCCTCCTCGCCGGTCTGCACGATGCAGTAGGACTTCTTGGCCTGCTCGTAGAACTCGAAGCGCTCATAGGAGCCGAAGGCCTTTTCGCCCCGCTCGTCATGCTTGGCCACGATCTTCTTGTACTCGTCCCAGACGGGGATTTCCAAATCCTTGTCACACTCTGCGGTTTCCATCAGATGGACCGGGTGCTCCACATAGGCGTCCAGGGGAATCATGGTCAGAATGGCGTCCAGCAGCTCCGGCACACCATGGCCGTCGCAGCGGAGGAACTTGCAGTTGCCCTCATGGGCGAAGCGGTCGCCGGGGAAATTGCCGTCACCCAGCACGATGACATCGCTGTGACCCATCTCGCACAGGGTTTTCAGCAGTTCCGGGGAGAGAATCTTGGGAACGTTGTTCAGCATGGTAAAAGGACACTCCTTTGATCAACGAATGTTGCGGTACATGGGACCGTAGGCAGCACAGGCACGGTAGTCCTGGCCCTCTTTGTCCATACCAAAGGCATTCCAAGCCGCGGGACGGAAGATGTCCTTCTCCGGCACGTTGTGCATGCAGACGGGAATCCGCAGCATGGAGCACATGGTGATGAGGTCTGCGCCGATGTGGCCATAGGAGATGGCGCCGTGGTTGGCGCCCCAGTTGTTCATCACATCGTAAGCGGTGCAGAAGGGGCTGCCCTCCACGCCGTCGCAGCGAGGCGTGAACCAGGTGCAGGGCCAAGTGGGGTTGGTGCGCTCCATCAGGGTATCGGTGACCTCGTCGGGCAGCTGTACCGTCCAGCCCTCGGCAATCTGGAGCACCGGGCCCAGACCCTTGACCAGGTTCAGACGAATCATGGTGACCGGCATCTCCGCACGGGTTACGAAATGGCTGGAGTATCCGCCGCCGCGGAAGTTGTCGAAGCCGGCCTCGCACCACACGGTCGCATCGGTCATCTTCTTGATATCCTCATCGGTGACTTCCCACCACTTCTTCATGACGGCGTTGCCGTTCTCATCGCGGCATTCGCCGCAGGCATCCAGGCAGGCGGCACCGGAGTTCAGCAGGTGGATAATGCCGCCGTTCTCCTTGGCCTTTCCCTCCAGATCATAGCCGGTGACCCGCTTGGTAGCTTCCGGCGACCAGAAGGTACGCACATCGGCAAAGATCTGCGCCCGGTTGGTCAGCTGCTTCATGAACAGCATGCCAAGACCGTTGAGCACATCATTCTCGGTTGCCAGAATCATGGGTTCCTTCTTGCCCTCAAAGTCAAAGGAGGAGTTGAGAACCGCTTCGGGGTAGTCGCAGTTGGGCCAATGGTCCGTCCACTGGCGCTGGCCCTGGAAGCCGGCGGCAATGGCGTTGTGGCCGACCTTCTCTTCCTCAAAGGCGTCCGGCAGATTGGGGTTGCCCCGCATCAGGTCCTTAATGATGCAGTACATCTTGATGGTGAACTCCCACTGCTTATCCTTTTGCTCCCGGGTGAAGCGGACAAAGTCGGGGTTGTCGTCGCGGCCTTCCTTGCAGTGTTCCTTGGTCCAGGCCAGAGCCTTTTCATACTCTTCCTGATTGTAGATGCCTTCCTCCATGCGGCGCAGGATTTCCACCTCGTCCACGGATTCCACGCGCAGGCCCAGATACTCCTCCATGAACTGATGGTCGATGATGGAGCCGCCGATGCCCATGCACATGGAGCCGATCTGCAAGTAGCTCTTACCGCGCATGGAAGCCACGGCCAGGGCAGCGCGGCCAAAGCGCAGCAGCTTTTCCTTCACATCCTCGGGGATATCGGTGACCTCGTCCACATTCTGGACCTCATGGCCGTAAATGCCGAAGGCCGGCAGGCCCTTCTGGGCATGGGTGGCCAGCACGGAGGCCAGATACACCGCGCCGGGACGCTCGGTGCCGTTAAAGCCCCAGACACCCTTGATGGTCATGGGGTCCATGTCCATGGTCTCGGAGCCGTAGCACCAGCAGGGGGTCACAGACAGGGTGACCGCCACGTTTTCCCGCTTGAACTTGTCGGCGCAGGCAGCGGACTCCGGGACACGGCCGATGGTGGTGTCGGCGATGACCACCTGCACCGGCTGGCCGTTGGAATAGCAGAGATTCTCTTCAAACAGCTTCTTGGCGGCCTCGGCCATGGCCATGACCTGGGGCTCCAGGCTCTCGCGCAGCTTCATGGGGCCGCGGCGGCCATCGACAATGGGACGAATACCAATCTTGGGCATATCCATTTCAAAACGGTTCATAGTTGATAAGCTCCTTTCAAAATGACAGTGAACTTGTAAAAACATCAGACATGGCTCAGCTTGGATTTGAGCCGCAGCAGCTGGGGCGGCTCCTTGCCGCCGTCAAGACGCTGCAACACAATGCGGGCGGCCTCCCGGCCCATCTCCTCCATGGGCTGTTCCACAAAGGGCAGGGGCGGCGTCACCACCTGACACAGGTCAATGTTGTCAAAACCGATGAAGTCCACCTGCTCCGGCAGGGCGATGCCCCGCTCATGGGCGGCGGTGATAGCTCCCACCGTCATGTCGTAGTTGGTGACGCAGACGGCGGAGGGCGGCTGCTCCAAATCCATCAGGGCGTTGAACAGCCGGTAGCCGGACTCCAGATCGTAGTTACCCACCTGGATCAGTTCCTCATCCACCGGGATGTGGTAGTCCTCATGGACCCGGCGATAGCCGATGAGCCGTTCCCGGGCCGTGGAGATATCCTGGGGACCCACAATCAGCCCAATGCGGCTGTGCTGCTTGCGGAACAGTGCCTCCATGGCGCTGTAAATGGCGTTGAGACTGTCGGCCACCACGGCGTCACAGCGATAGTCGGGGATGGCCCGGTCCACCAGCACCACCGGCACGTTCTGCACAATGGATGTAAGGGTTTCAGCTTCGATCTGCTGGGGGACGAACACAATGGCGTCCACATTGATATTCACCAGCAGCCGCAGCTGCTCCCGCTCCAGCTGGGGGTCAAAGTCATAACTGCACACGATGGAATGGTAGCCGCACTGGCGCAGCCGTGCATCCATGGCCGCCACCACCCGGCCGAAAAAGGGACTGGAGATGGTGGGCAGCAGGACGCCGACGGTCATGGACCGGTTGGTCTTGAGCCCCCGGGCAAAGTAATTGACCTTGTAGTCCAGCTTGGTAATGGCCGCTTCGATCCGCTCCCGATTCTGGTCCAGGACGTGTCCGCCGTTGAGATATTTTGAGATCGTCGCCAGAGAGAGCCCTGTCTCCCGGGCGATATCCTTGATCGTAGACATAGACGCCTCCATCCAAAAGTCAAAGATTAGAACGAAACGTTTAGCTTATTGTACTCCCATTGGCTGTCACCGTCAAGGTGTCCCAGGGTTTTTCCTGCATTTCGGCCATTTTCACAATTTTTTAGGAGTGACTTTGGAAGCCTTCGCAATGCTCGGTAAACTTTTCACACAAAACAACATGTATCCAATAAAAAACGCATTTATTTTTCCGTTGTTTCAGTGGTTTTTAGAATTGTGCAGTTTTGTATCTTCCAGATTTCTCCTGCCTTGCAGTCCCTTGGATTCCATGGTAGAATATAGATATCCAAATTTGCGCATTTCCGGCCGCATTATCGCGAAACGTTTTGAGCTATTATTGCAGCAAAGGAGCTATTCAGTTATGATCGATATGACAAAATGGCAGGAACTGGCCAAGCAGAACATTCACAAGCGCCCCGCAGGCACCGGCCGTCTGGCCGGTAAAATCGCCATTGTCACCGGCTCGGCCCAGGGCTTCGGCAAGGGCATCGCCGAGGAGATGTATAAGGAAGGCGCTTCCGTGGTCATCGCCGATATGAACGAGCCGTTGGCCAAGCAGGTGGCCGCCGAACTGGGCGAGCGCGCCCACTTCATCGCCGTCAATGTGGCCGACGAGGAGAGCGTGGCCCATATGGTCGCCGAGACCGTGGAATATTTCGGCGGTCTGGACATTATGCTGTCCAACGCCGGTGTGGTCCGTTCCGGCCCCATTGCGGAGATGGAGAAGAAGGATTTCGACTTTGTCACCAACGTCAACTACACCGGTTGGTTCCTGTGCGCCAAGTATGCCGCCATCATCATGGAGGCCCAGCACGAGGCCGATCCCCAATGGACCGGCGATATCATCACCCTCAACTCCAAGTCCGGCCTGGAGGGCTCCAACAAGAACTTTGCCTATGCCGGTTCCAAGTTCGGCGGCATCGGCCTGACCCAGAGCTTCGCCCTGGAGCTGTGCGCCTACAACATCAAGGTCAACGCCATCTGCCCCGGCAACTTCCTGGACGGTCCCCTGTGGATGGACCCGGAGCGCGGCCTGTTCGTTCAGTACCTCAAGGCCGGCAAGGTGCCCGGCGCCAAGACCGTGGAGGACGTCAAGGCCTACTATGAAGCCAAGGTACCCATGAACCGCGGCTGTCTGCCCGTGGACGTGGCCCGGGCCGTCTTCTACTGCGTGGAGCAGAAGTACGAGACCGGCCAGGCCATCCCTGTCACCGGCGGTCAGGTCATGCTGAACTAATTAAACATTTTCCTCGATTTTTTTCAAAAATCGCAGGGTCCAGGGGCAGCGCCCCGGTCGCGCCGCGCACGGCGCGAAATACTCCATCGTCTCCAGCGCCATCCGCAGATGGCGCAATCCCCGGCCGCAGGCCATGGTCCCAGTCGCCGCCCCTGCGGGGTGGACGGCGGGGACCATATCGCATATCGGCAAACTACGCCGGGTTGCGTTTCCCTGCTCTGTATATACCCCAATCCTTGAGGTGAAAACCATGATCGATCAGAAGATTTTAACGCTGCTCAACGCCCCTACCCGGCAAGAACGCATTGCCAATCTAAAAGAAGTGCTGAAAACGGCGGAGTTCCCGCCCATGGTGGATCAGTACATCAACAACCACATCCACACCACCTATTCCTTCTCCCCCTACTCCCCCACCGCCGCCGTCTATGCGGCCCGGGCCGAGGGGCTGTGTACTGCCGGTATCGTGGACCACGATTCCATCGCCGGTGCGCCGGAGTTTCTGGAAGCCGCTGCCCTGGTCGGCATTCCCGCCACCGTGGGGATGGAGTGCCGGGCTTCCATGGATGGCACCCTTCTGGAGGGTCGCCGCACCAACAATCCCGATCAGGTGGGCGTCAGCTATATGACCATCCAGGGTGTGCCCCACGACAAAATCGACGATCTGAACCAGTGGTTTGCCCCCTACCGGGCAGCCCGGGACGTCCGCAATCGCAAGATGATCGACAAAATCAACGATTTGCTGCCGGGTATTTCTCTGGACTATGACCGGGATGTACTGCCTTTGAGCCAGCACGCCGACGGCGGCGGCGTCACCGAGCGTCATCTGATGTATGCCCTGGCTTTGGCTATGGTGAAGCAGAATGGAAAGGGCCAGTCCATGGTGGATTATCTGCAATCCATCGGTCTGAGTCTCAGCGACAAGCAAAAGGCCCAGATGCTGGATACGGAATACCCCTTCTACGAGTACGACCTGCTGGGCCTGTTGAAGTCGGCCTTTGTGCCCAAAATCTACATTGACGCCACTGACGAATGCCCCAACATTCGCGATGTGGTCAAGCTGGCCAAGGACGTGGGAGCCGTCCCCTGCTACGCTTACTTAGGCGACGTGGGCGACAGCGTCACCGGCGACAAGAAGGCCCAGAAGTTTGAAGACGACTATCTGGACGACGTGTTCACATGTCTCAAGGACATCGGTATGCCCGCCGTCACCTACATGCCCACCCGCAACACTCAGCAGCAGCTGGAACGGCTGCGGAAGCTGTGCGACGACAATGGCATTTTCCAGGTGTCCGGCGAGGATATCAATACCCCCCGGCAGAGTTTTGTCATCCGTGCCATGGAAAACCCCATGTTTTCCAATTTGATTGACGCCACCTGGCGATTGATCGATTACGAAACCGGTAAACGTCCCATGGACCTTTACTGAGTTTTGCAATAAAAACAGCGTGTGCAGGAGATACCCACTGCACACGCTGTATTTTTATTCCCTTGCATCTTCCGGTTTCCCGTGGGAGATATCCACCTCCGGCATCAGCTCCCGGCCGATGACATCCAGCATCTGTTCCAGCTTCCGGCAATCCTCTGGAGAAAAGCGGGTACGGACCCGTTCCATGACCTCCATAACGTAGCCGTTGCCGATGTTGTAGTATTCCAGATACTTTTCCGTCACCTGCAAGTGGTATTCCCGCCGGTCGTTTTGACTGCGGACCTTGCGCAGATACCCCTTGCGGATCAGGCTGGCAACCTTATAAGCGGCATTGGGCGGGGAGATTCCCGCAAAGGTGGCAAATTCATTGACCGTAGGCTGCCCCAATGCCTGGATGGTCTCCATGCAGTAGGTCTCCACCGTGGTCAGGCTGGCCTCCCGATTCTGGAACTGCCGGAAGATCTGCTGATAAAAATGCAGCTTGAATTTGGTGTAGACATCCCACACCACCCGTTCCAGCATGACAAACCTCCCCTTACGGGTTGTCCACCAGCATAAACGTCAGTTCCGCTGTAACAGCGGTCTTGCCGTTGACCGTGGCCACGGCCTTGCCCACGCCCACGGGGCCTTTCTGCTTGATGATCTCACAGGACAGCTCCAGCACATCGCCGGGAACCACCTGCTGGCGGAACCGGGCCTCCTTGATGCCGCCGAACAGGGCCAGTTTTCCCTTGTTCTCCGGCACGGACAGGGTGCAGACAGCGCCCACCTGGGCCAATGCCTCAATCATCAGCACACCGGGCATCACTGGATTGCCGGGGAAGTGGCCCTGAAACTGTGCCTCGTTGGCCGTGACACACTTGATGCCCTTGGCCCACTGACCCGGCTCCATATCCAAAATCTTATCCACCAGCAAGAAGGGATACCGGTGGGGAATGATTTCCTGAATCTGGCGGTTGTTCAGCTCCATTGCCATACCTTATTCCTCCCACTTGCGCAGGGCCACGGTGGCGTTGTGGCCGCCGAAGCCGAGAGAGTTGGACAGGGCGCAGCGAATTTCCGCCTTACGGCCCTCGTTGGGAACAATATCCAGGTCACACGCCTCGTCGGGGACCCGATAGTTGATGGTGGCGGGCACAAAGCCGTCCCGCAGGCTCAGGGCCGTGATGATGGCTTCCACCGCGCCGGCAGCGCCCAGCATGTGGCCCGTCATGGACTTGGTGGAAGAAACCATCAGCTTGTCCGCATGGCTGCCGAAAACCTTGCGGATGGCCATAGTCTCACCGGCGTCATTGAGGGGCGTGGAGGTGCCGTGGGCGTTGATGTAGTCCACATCCTCCAGCGGAATGTTGCCGTCGGCCATGGCTTCGGCCATGGCCCGTGCGCCGCCCTCGCCGTCGGGGGCGGGAGCGGTGATGTGGTAGGCGTCGCAGGTGACGCCGTAGCCGACGACCTCGGCGTAGATCTTGGCGCCGCGGGCCTTGGCGTGCTCCAGCTCCTCCAGGACCAGGATGCCGGCGCCCTCGCCCATGACGAAGCCGCTGCGCTCCTTGTCAAAGGGAATGGAGGCCCGGTTGGGGTCCGTGGCAAAGGTGACAGCCTTCATGGAGGTAAAACCACCCATGCCCTGGGGATGGACCGTGGCTTCCGCGCCGCCGCAGACCATGACCTCGGCGTAGCCGTCACGGACATAACGGAAAGCGTCGCCCACGGCGTTGGTGCCGCCGGCACAGGCGGCCACGGGGCAGGCGCACATGCCCTTGAGACCGTAAGCGATGGCGATCTGACCGGCAGCCATATTGGCGATGGCCATGGGGATGTAGAAGGGAGAAATCCGGTCAAACCCCTTGGTCAGGCCCTTGGAATGTTCCTCCGCCGTGGTGGCGATGCCGCCGATGCCGCTGGAAACGACGGTACCGCAGCGGGTGGCGTCCTCCTGCTCCATGTTGAGGCCCGAGTCCTTCATGGCCTCTTGGGCCGCCACCATGGCAAACTGGGTAAAGCGGTCCATGTGGCGCAGCTCCTTCTTGTCCAGGAACTGCTCCGGCTGAAAGTCCTTGACCTCGGCGGCCAGCTTACACTTGTTGTTCTCCGTATCGTAGAGGGTAATGGGGGCCACGCCGCATTTGCCCTCCCGGATGGCAGCCCAGAAGGCGGGAATATCGTTGCCGACCGGCGTCACAGCGCCCAGGCCGGTGATCACAACGCGTCTTTTGCTCATACTCTTCCTCCGTCTCACATGGCCATGCCGCCGTCCACGGACAGGACTTGTCCCGTCACATAGGCGGCCTCGTCGCTGGCCAGAAATGCCACGGCGTTGGCCACATCCTCGGGCTTGCCGAAGCGGGCCATGGGGATTTCTCCCGCCATGGTGGTTTTCACATCCTCCGGCAGCTTGGCCGTCATGTCGGTTTCAATGAAGCCGGGGGCGATGGCGTTGACCGTGATGCCGCGGGAAGCCAGTTCCCGGGCCATGGATTTGGTCATACCGATGACGCCGGCCTTGCTGGCGCAGTAGTTGGCCTGACCGGCGTTGCCAATGAGGGCCACGACGCTGGCCATGTTGATGATCCGGCCGCTGCGCTGCTTCATCATCGGGCGGCACACGGCTTTCATAGTCAGGAACGTGCCCTTGAGGTTCGTCTCAATGACTTGATCAAAGTCCTCTTCCTTCATGCGCATAGCCAGATTGTCCCGGGTGATACCGGCGTTATTGACCAGAATGTCAACGCGGCCGAATTTCTCCAGCACAGCATCCAGCAGGGCCGTCACGGCCTCGCTCTTGCCCACGTCGGCCTGCATAGCCAGAACTTCCACACCATAGGCGCGGCAAGCCGCTTCCGTCTCCTGGGCAGCAGCGGCGTTGCCCGCATAACTGAACGCCACATTGGCCCCCAAAGAGGCCAGCTTTTCACAGATGGCGCGGCCAATGCCGCGGCTGCCGCCGGTGACCACGGCGATTTTACCCGTCAGATTGATCATTGGGCCGCTCCTTTCAGCTCTGCCACCACGGACTGCAAATCCTCCGCGGTGGTGATGGCATACGTCTTGATGTCAGCCGCCGTCTTTTTCACAAAGCCCGACAGGACTTTGCCAGGGCCGATCTCCACGATGGTGTCCACACCCAGCTCGGCCATACGGCGGATGGTATCCTCCATGTAGACGCTGGACATGACCTGCCGCTCCAGCAGGCTCTGGATGGTGGTATTGTCATCCTTGACGTTGCCCAAACAGTTGAACAGCACCGGGAAGCGCATTTCCCCAAAGGAAATGGTTTTAAAATAGTCGTGGAGGGCACGGGAGGCGGGCTCCAGCAGCTTGGTGTGGAAAGGGCCGGAGGTGTTCAGGGGCATGCAGCGGCGAGCGCCCAGCTCCTTGGCATACACGGCGGCCTGTTCCACAGCGGCCTTCTCACCGGCGATGACCAGCTGGCCGGGGCAGTTGTAATTGGCAATCTGCACCACGCCCAGATCGCTTGCCTTGTCGCAGGCCTCCTGGAGCTTGTCCCGGTCCAGATTGAGGACCGCCACCATGGCGCTGTCAATGCCTTTGGCGGCCTCGGTCATGGCATTGCCCCGGAAGGCGGCCAGGGAGATGGCCGTGGGAGCGTCCCACACCCCGGCAGCGCACAGAGCCGAATACTCGCCCAGGCTCAGGCCCGCGGCCAATTCCGGTACGATGCCATTCTCGTTCAAAACAGCCGTCACACCGGCGGCAAAGGCCACCATGCAGGGCTGGGTATATTTTGTCTCGTTGAGGTGATCGCCCTCGAAGCAGGTCTTTTTCAAATCGAAGTCCACGGGGGCGTTGTCCAGGACCTGCCGGAACGCCGGATAGGCTTCGTACAGATCCTTGCCCATGCCGGGGGCCTGGCTGCCCTGCCCGGCGTACAAAAACGCAAGTTTCATCGGCTTTTACCCCAGGTGCTTGATGCACTCGTCGCAGCCGGCCACCAGTTCTTCCAAAATCTGGCGGACAGGCTTGATCTCATGGAGCATACCGGCCACCTGACCGCACATGACGCTGCCGGTGGACACGTCGCCGTCGAAGACGGCCCGGCGCAGGCTGCCCAAGGTATAGTGCTCCAGCTCCTCCTTGGTGGCGCCGGCGTACTCCTGCTGGACGTATTCTCTTGCCATCTTATTTTTAATGATGCGGACGGGAGCGCCCACGCTGCGGCCGGTGACGGTGGTGTCCCGGTCCTTGGCCTTGAGGACGGCCTCCTTGTAATTCTGGTGAACGGGGCACTCGACACTGGTCAGCAGGCAGGTGCCAACCTGTGCGCCGCAAGCGCCCAAAGCGTAGGCGGCGGCCAGCTGACGGCCGTCGGCAATGCCGCCGGCGGCGACCACGGGAATGGAAACCGCGTCCACCACCTGGGGTACCAGGGCCATGGTTGTGGTCTCACCGACGTGACCGCCGGACTCAGTACCCTCGGCAATGATGCCGTCGGCGCCCGCCCGCTCCAGCATCTTCGCCAGAGCCACGGCAGCCACCACAGGGAAGACCTTGATTCCGGCAGCTTTCCACTTGGGCATATACTTGGTGGGGTTGCCCGCGCCGGTGGTCAGGAACTTGACGCCCTCCTCAATGACCATGTCGGCCATCTCGTCGGCACAGGGGTTCATGAGCATCAGGTTGACGCCGAAGGGCTTGTCGGTGAGGGACTTGCACTTGCGGATTTCGGCCCGCAGCTGCTCGGTGTTCATGCCGCCGCAGCCGATGAGGCCCATGGCGCCGGCATTGGAGCAGGCGGCAGCGAATTCGGCGGTGGCAATATTGGCCATGCCGCCCTGGATGATGGGGAATTCAATTCCCAGAATCTCATTGAGTTTCATAGTTTACGAAATGCCTCCAATCTCAATCAGGCAGCCGCCCCAGGTGAGACCGCCGCCAAATCCCACGCACAGGACGCGCATACCGTCCCGCAGCTGCCCCGCTTCGTACAGGTCGTTGAGGGCAATGGGAATACAAGCCGACGACATATTGCCGTACTTTGCAATGTTTTTAAAAGCCTTTTCCGGCGGCATCTGCATTTTTTTCACCGCGTGGTCAATGATGCGCTCATTGGCCTGGTGCATCACCAGCCAGTCCAGGTCCTCCACGGTCTTCCCGGCCTGGTCCAGAATCCACTGGATGCACCGGGGAATGATGTCCACGGCGAACTTGAAGACGGCCTGGCCCTCCATATGGATGTAGGAGGGGCCTTCTTCCGTGGAGCCGTCGATATACAGCACCGGCTGATTGCTGCGGGAGCCCAGAACGGCGCAGATGTCCGGCGTGTCCTCGCTGCCCTCCACCACCACGGCGCCCGCGCCGTCTCCGAAGAGGACGCAGGTACTGCGGTCGGTGAAGTCCGTCAGACGGGACAGCGCTTCACAGGACACCACCAGCGCGTAGGGGCGCTCCTTGGTGACCAGTCCCTGGGCCAGCTTCAGCCCGTAGGGGAATCCGGCGCAGGCGGAATTCATATCAAAACAGGCGGTGTTTTCCTCCAGCCCCAGGGCCGCCTGGAGCATACAGGCACAGGTGGGGGTGATGTAGTCGCCGCCCAGGGTGGTGACGATACAGGCCGCGATTTTGCTGCGGTCGATGTTGGCCCGCTCCAGGGCCTGTCTGGCGGCCGCCTCCGCCATAGTCTGGTGGGTCTCGCCCTCGCCCAGATAATGGCGGGTCCGGATGCCGGTGCGCTTGACGATCCACTCGTCGCTGGTATCCACAATTTTACTGAGATCATCGTTGGTGACAACCTTGCTGGGGAGATAGCTGCCGGTGGCGATGATTTTAATTCCCATCATAATATCCGTTGCCTCCCATGGCTCTGAATTTCTTGTAGCGCTGACCGGCGATGCTGATATCGCTGATCTTTTGCAGGCTGTTCAGCGCTGCCGTCAGCGCCTGGTCCACAGCGGCCATCTGGGCTTCCACGTCCATATGGGCGCCGCCCTCCGGCTCGGGAATGATGGCGTCGATGACCTTCTGTTCCAACAGGTCCTCCGCCGTCAGCTTCATAAGGTCGCAGGCCTCTCCGCTGCGGCTGGAATCCTTCCAGAGGATGGAGGCAAACCCCTCGGGGGACAGAATGGAATATACGGCGTTTTCCAGCATCAGCACCGTGTCGGCCACACCCAGGGCCAACGCGCCGCCGCTGTTGCCCTCGCCGGTGATGACGGCCACAATGGGCACCGACAGCTGGCTCATTTCAAAGAGATTCCGGGCGATGGCCTCGCCCTGACCTCTGGCCTCGGCCTCCAGGCCGGGGTATGCGCCGGGGGTGTCGATAAAGGTGATGATGGGCCGTTCGAACTTCTCGGCCTGCTTCATGAGCCGCAGGGCTTTACGGTATCCCTCGGGGCCGGGCATACCGAAATTGCACCGGAGATTTTCCTGTAGGTTCTTACCCTTGCGGGTGCCGATCACTGTCACAGGCTTGCCGTGGAACAGGGCAATACCGCCGAGAATGCTGGGGTCCTCCCGGCACTGGCGGTCGCCTTTCTGCTCAAAAAAGTCGGTAAACAGGTGCTCGATGTAGTCGGCCACGCCGGGACGGCCCTCATGGCGGGCAATGGTCACCCGCTGGGCGGGCGTCAGATTGCTCATTGGGCGGCACCTCCTCGATAGTGGAGTGTCAGCAGCTGGGCCAGCACGGCGCGCATCTGCTTGCGGGGCACAATCTGGTCCACAAAGCCGTGTTCCTCCAAATATTCGGCTCTCTGGAAGCCCTCGGGGAGCTTCTGGCCGATGGTCTGCTCGATAACCCGGGGACCGGCAAATCCAATCAGCGCCCCCGGTTCGGCCAGGGTGATATCGCCCAGACTGGCAAAGCTGGCCGTGACGCCGCCGGTGGTGGGGTCCGTCAGGACCGAGATAAAGAGACCGCCCTTCTGGCTGTGCCGGGCCAGAGCGGCGCTGGTCTTTGCCATCTGCATCAGGGACAGAATGCCCTCCTGCATCCGTGCGCCGCCGCTGGCGGAGAAAATCACCACGGGCAGACGGTTGCGGGTGGCATGTTCGATGAGCCGTGTGACCTTTTCGCCCACGGCGGCGCTCATGCTGCCCATGAGAAAGCGGCTGTCCAGGACTGCTACAGCCACCTTGCGGCCTTCGATGCGGCCCGTGGCCGTGACGACGGCTTCGGACAGGCCCGTTTTCTGTCGGCACTGGTCCAGCTTCTCACCGTAGCCGGGGAAGTCCATGGGATCGGCGGACGTCAGGTTCTCATCCAGTTCCCGGAAGGAGCCGGAATCGAGAATCAGGCTGAGGCGAAAGTATGCGCCGATGGGAAAATGGTGGCCGCAGTTGGGGCAGACATACTGGTTGCGGCTCAGCTGCTGCCGGGCCGTGGCGGTCTGGCACTTGGGGCAGGTGACCTCCACGGGGCTGGCCGCCGGAATCTGTCCCTCCCGCATGGCCTTCATGGCCAACATATGTTTGCGGCGCTTGTTGAATACGGGGATCATGCTTCACTCTCCTCTATGCGGGCCATCCACTCCAGCATGGTCTGCAAATGCTCTTCCAGAAAGGCGGTGGTATAGTTGCCGCGGACAAAGACAGGATGATAGAGAATCTGGTGCATCAGTTCGGCATTGGTCTGGACGCCGTCAATGGTCAACTCCTCCAGGCAGCGGCGCATCCGTCGGATGGCCTCCAGCCGGGTGGGGGCCCAGACAATGATTTTTCCAACCATGGAGTCATAGAACGGCGGAATCTCATAGCCGTTGTACATACAGGTATCGATCCGGACGCCGGGACCGCCGGGGAAATAGAGGAAATCGGCCTTGCCGGGGCAGGGTGCAAACGCTCGGGCCGGGTTCTCGGCGTTGATGCGGCATTCGATGGCGTGGCCCCGCAGCTCCACTTCCTCCTGGGTCCGGCTCAGCTTGAGACCGGCGGCAATGCGGATCTGCTCCCGCACCAAATCCATGGAGGTGACCATCTCCGTGACCGGGTGTTCCACCTGGATGCGGGTATTCATTTCAATGAAATAGAATTCCTTGTTGGGGGTCAGGACAAATTCAATGGTACCGGCGTTCTCGTAACCGGCAGCCTTGGCCGCCCGCACAGCGGCGTCGCCCATGCGCTTGCGCAGGTCCGGCGTCAGGGCGTGGGACGGCGTCTCCTCCAGGAGCTTCTGGTTCTTCCGCTGGACGGAGCAATCCCGCTCGCCCAGCTGGATCACGTTGCCGTATTTGTCGGCCAGAATTTGAAATTCAATATGGCGGGGGTTGAGAATCAGCTTTTCGATATACATCTCGTCGCTGCCGAAGCAGGCCATGGACTCGGCCATGGCCTCCCGGAACAACTCCCGCATTTCCGACGGCTCGTAGACGCGGCGCATACCGCGGCCGCCGCCGCCGGCGGCGGCTTTGATGAGCACCGGGTAGCCGATGCGCGCACCGACTTGAACAGCCTCGTCCTCGTCCCGGACCAGACCGTCGGAGCCGGGCACCACCGGCACGCCCACGGACTGCATCAGCGCCCGCGCGGCGGATTTGTTGCCCATCTTGCGGATGACGTCACCGCTGGGGCCGATAAAGGCGATACCGGCCTCCCGACAGGCGTCGGCAAAGGTGTCGTTTTCCGACAGAAAGCCGTAGCCGGGATGGATGGCGTCGCATCCCGTGGCCTTGGCCACCGTCAGGATGGCATCCATATTGAGGTAGCTGTCACCGGCCCGGGGGGGACCGATGCAGACGGACTGCTCGGCAAAGAGCACGTGGAGGGAATCGGCGTCGGCGGTGGAGTAAACGGTGACGGCCTCGATGCCCATTTCCCGGCAGGCCCGCAGAATCCGCGCGGCGATTTCGCCGCGGTTGGCAATGAGGATTTTCTTAAACATGGCTGTACCGGAGAATGGGGGCGTCGAACGCCACCAGAGCGCCGTTATCCACCAGAATCTCCTCCACCAGGAGATCGCAGGGGGCGGGAATTTCATTCATGGTTTTCATGGCTTCGATGAGGCACAGGGTCTGACCCTTTTCCACCCGGTCGCCCACCCGGACATAGGGGGCGGCGTCGGGAGAGGATGCGGCGTAGTAGGTACCCACCAGGGGGGCCTTTACATAGAGGGCATTGTCCACGGCGGGAGCTTCCACCGCAGCCGGGGCAGCGGCAGCCACGGGAGCGGCGGCGGGAACGGCCATCACCGGAACGGGCTTTTCCAGTTCCAGGGTAAAGTCGCCGTCCTGCAATGCCATGCGCTGCAAGCCGCTGCGGGCGAACCGGTCCATCAATTCAAACAGATCTTGCTTCTCCATAATTTCACTCCGTATGTTCCTTTAAGTATTGCAGAATATCTCCGACGGTCAGCATTTGGGGCAGCCGTTCGTCCTCAATGGTGACGCCGGTAGCCTCTTCCAGGGCCATGCACAGCTCCACCGCCGCCAGGGAGTCGGCGTGGAGATCTTCCCGCAGCCGGGCCTCCTCGGTGACGTCGCTGAGGTCGCAGTTGAGCGTCTCCACGATCACGTCCCGTACCAGATCGAACTTCATTGAAATTCCTCCGTCTGTTCTCGACAATAGTTAAAAATTTTTAAATATTTAATCTTTCTTATTTTAGCACCTGGGAACCATAAGTCAAGGAAATTTTTCCGACAAAGTGGTGGGAATGTCGAATATTTGGGCATAATGACGAACAAATTGGGGCGATACTCCCATCGTCACGCAAGGAGCCATAGAAGAAACGCCATCAAAACTACGCGTCAAAAACAATGCCGTGGCGTGCGGACCGACGCCCAGAGTGCTTCTCTTGGCTCCTACAGACAAATGGCGTCGTCCTGCTGCACCTTGCCGGACAACGGGAAACGGCCCGATGCCGGGGAAGCATCGGGTCGGGGCTGCTGCCATTGGCCGCAGCCCCCCTACGCTCCCAGGCGGGAGCGGCTTGTTTGATTGAACGCGCAGGGGGCCTTGCCCCCTGCACACATCCCCCGCTGCTCTGTCGTTGTTCCACGTTCCGTGATAGGCCATCTCGCCGGACAACGGGAAACGGCCCGATGCCGGGGAAGCATCGGGCCGTTTCCTTGGAAAAAAGAAAGAGAAAGAAAAGAGGGGTTACCAGAACCGTGAGCCGAGGGGGCAGCTCTCGGTTCGGATGGTGTCAGTATACGGTACAAATTTGAACAAGGTGTTAATATTTCAGAAAATTTTTGAAAACCTGTTTCAAATGGGGTGTTCAAGGCTGTCACGCAGCGGGCCGCCTTCCCACGAAATCCTCCGCGGGTTCCCGCTGTCCCCTGCCTGGAACACTTACGATTGTAAGTGGCAGATTTGAACAGGGTATGAAGCAATCGCAAAGAATTTGGAAACATCTTCTGGTTCTTTTCCGGACAGAGTGCGCGCCCGGCGGAGTATCTCCGTCGGGCGCGTGTCGTGTTTGAAGAAAGAGAAAAGAGGAGAATAAGATGAGTCAAAGAGGAAGTCTACCGTCGGCTCCCCGGTCAATGCTGTCCGGGCCGGTAAACTGTATTTCCTTTTGACACCCTTAGTATAGGCCGCAATTTTGAATGAATCGTGAACGATTCCAAAACAATTTTTGAATTTCTCCCACGGTCTTTTCCGCTTCTTTACCGGGCCAGCGCTTCCAGGACCTCCTGCCGGTACGGGATGGACGGCGCCGCGCCGGGCCGGGTGACGGCGATGGAGGCGGCCTTGGCGCTCATGCGCAGGACCTGGGCCATGTCCATCCCCTCGGCCAGTCCCGCCAGAAAATACCCGGTGAAGGTGTCGCCGGCCGCAGTGGTATCCACGGCCTGCACCTTGAAAATGGGCTGGAACAGTTTTTGATGCTCATCCTGATAGATGGCGCCGTCGCTGCCCAGCGTCAGGACAATTTTCGCATGGGGGAACCGCTGCCGCATACCGGTCAGAATGTCCTCCGGCTCCGTTTTTCCGGTGATCTGATTGCCCTCCACCTCGTTAAGGAGGAAAATGGAGATTTTCGTCATGTCCACAGCGTTCAGCTTTTCATCGTAGGGCGAGGGATTCAGCGCAATCTGCATCCCCCGTGCATAGGCGGCATCCACAATATAGGGCAGCAGATTGACCTCATTTTGCAGCAGCAGAATGTCTCCGGCGTCAAAATGGCTTAACGTCTCGTCAATGTACTCTTTGGTCAGCTTCTGGTTGGCGCCGCCAAACAGAAGAATGCAGTTTTGGGCATTGCGGTCGATCTGGATGATGGTGTGGCCCGTCTCGCCGGGAATCTGCTTCAGATAGTCGTCGTGGATGCCGTATTCCTTGCAGGCGTCCAGAAAGGGCTGGCCGTCCTGGCCGATCATGCCGCCGTGGTAGACCTCCACCCCGGCTTTGGCCAGGGCCGTGGACTGGTTCATGCCCTTGCCGCCCAGAAAGTGGTTGAGGCTGGAGCTGGACTCCGTCTCGCCGGGCATGAGGATGTGGTCCACATTGTACACATGATCCAGATTGAGAGAGCCGATGTTCAATACCTTCATGACGTGCGCTTCCTCCTTATGCTATATGCGGTATGGTGGGCGGCCATGCGTTATCGGGACACCCTGGTTTTGGTGGTCTCTCGGGGAACCAGGGAAACAGGAAAACTTTGCTGCCGTCCCTCCTTGGGCAGATGCCCCTCGTTGAGAATGACCTCCACCGCCCGGCGGCCCATGGCGGTGATGGGCTGATGGATGGTGGTCAATTCCGGCGAGATCAGGCTGGACAGGTGAATGTCGTCGAAGCCCACCAGCTGAATCTGATCCGGCACCGCAATATTCCGCTTGTGAAGCATCTTATAAACCGAAATGGCCACCATGTCATTACAGGCAATGATGCCATCCACTTTGGGAAACCGCTCCAGCAGCGCTTCCGTCATGGACAGCCCTGCTTCAAAATCGTAGTCACACTCCACCACCTGCTCCGGCAAACCATGCTCCCAGCAGTAGTCCCGGTAGCCCTCATAGCGTGCCTGGGCCGTATAAATCCCCTGGACGCCGCGAATGCACACCAGATCGCGGCAGCCGCAGGCGATCAGGTGTTCCGCCGCCAGCCGTCCGCCCTGGTAGTAGTCGCAGTAGAGGTAGGCGTTGACCGCTTTCGTCCGAAACAGGGCGTCCACCACCACCACCGGCATATTGTAGTGGGCCAGCTCCTCCTGGAGCGCCTCGTTATTGGACGCCACAATGACGCCGTCGGCATTGGCCGCCGCCAGCATTTGCAGCGCCGCCCGCTCCTGGTCCAACTCGTGATGGACATTATATAAGACGATGTGATATCCCCGTTTCTTGGCCGCTTCATCAATGACGTCGGCCAGTTGGGTAAAATAGGGATTGCGAATGCTGGGAATGATCACACCAATGGTCTTACTGGACTTCTTGAACAGGGACCGGGCCACCTCATTGGGGACAAAGCCCATCTCATCAATGGCCCGCAGCACCCGCTCCCGCTTGTCGGCAGCCACCGGCGTCGTGCCGTTGATCACCCGGGAGACGGTGGCGGGCGACACACCGGCCCGGCGGGCCACATCGCGGATACCTGCCATGCAATCACCTCCACACTCTGAAACCTATTCCATTGAAACCCGTTTCATTCCTAAAAATCATACCTTTTCCACAGTTTCCTGTCAAGCAAAGTCCCGAAAATTGTAGATTCTCGCCAGATATGCTCTTTGGGTTTTGTGCAGATAGCCGGGGTTTTGCCCTTTTACATCCCGTTTTTTGTATTTTGCAAGAAAAATTGCAAAATATCTTTCTTTTTTGCAAGTCCTGTGTTATACTGTTTCCGCAAAGACGGAGCAGCTCCTCCGCCCAAGAAACAGAGAAAGGGGTATTCTCCCATGAAAGCCAAGGCACGGGAAGTGCTGCTGCTGATCCTGGGCACCGCATTGGTAGCCCTGGGCGTCTACTTTTTCAAATTTCCCAACAACTACTCCACCGGCGGCGTCACCGGTATTGCCGTCATCCTGTCCTCCCTGTTCCCCTCCGTCAGCTCCTCCACATTTACTTCGGTCATCAACATTGCCTCCCTGGTTTTGGGCTTTGTGTTTCTAAACCGAGGCTTCGGCATCCGCACGATCTTCTGTACGCTCCTGTTCTCCGCCATGCTGGCCGGGCTGGAATGGCTGTATCCCATGACCCATCCCCTGACGGACCAGAAGATGCTGGAGCTGTTTTTTGCCGTCATCCTCCCCTCTCTGGGCGCGGCCATCCTCTTCAATCTGGACAGCTCCACCGGCGGCACGGACATTTTGGCTATGATTCTCAAAAAGTACACCAGCATGGACATCGGCAAGGCGCTGCTGTATGTGGACGTTCTCATTACCGCCGCAACCCTGGTGGTCATCAACATTGAGACGGGCCTCTATTCCCTGCTGGGTCTGGTCCTCAAGTCGGTACTGGTGGACATGGTCATTGAGTCCTTCAACCGCCGCAAAAGCTTTATGCTGGTGACCTCCTGCCCCGACGCGGTCTGTACCTATATCACTCACCAGCTGCATCGCTCGGCCACCTACTGGAAGGGCGAGGGTGCCTACAGCCACCAGGATAAATGGGTGGTGATGACGGCGCTGAGCCGCGCCCAGGCCGTAGCCCTTCGACGGTATCTCAAGGGCATTGACCCCCACGCTTTTATGCTGATTACCAATTCCAGCGAAATCTTCGGCAAGGGATTTCTCCGCGCATAACATTATACATATAATAATATACAGCAAAAGCCCACCGGCGCGGACGCCGGTGGGCTTTTGCTGTATGGATTGGAAAAGCAGGATATTGGAACGCGGCGCAAATACGCCGGTTTGAGCAAATTACAGAGCGCCGTGGACCACGCTGCCCCGCAGAATCACGGCCCGAATGTTCAGGTCCTGGTCCAGGACTACAGCATTGGCCGCTTTCCCCACCTCTAGGCTGCCGTACTGGTCGTACAGGCCCAACGCCTTGGCCGGGTTGACGGCGGCAGCCGTCACGGCGTCCGCCAGGGAAATGCCGAAAGACACGGCAGTTTTCATACAGGCCATCAAATCGGTGGCGCTGCCGGCAATAGTGCCGTCGGCCAGAGTGGCCTTATTGCCCACCACGGTCACATCCTGGCCGCCCAGGGTGTATGCGCCGTCGGACATACCGGCGGCACGCATGGTGTCGCTGACCAGAATCATCCGGTCCTTGCCCATCATGCGGAAGGTGGCCCGGATGACAGCCGGGTGAATGTGGACGCCGTCGCTGATGATCTCACAGTAAACGTGGTCGCAGTCTGCGGCAGCGCCGATGACGCCGGGCTCCCGATGATTGAAGGGGGGCATGGCGTTGTAGGTGTGGGTCAGGTGGCGCGCACCGTTGTCAAATGCCGCCTTGGCCGTGTCATAGTCAGCCGTGGTATGGGCCAGGCTGACCACTACCCGGTCGCTGACAGCCTTGATGAAGTCCATGGCGCCATCCAGCTCAGGGGCAATGGACACCAGCTTCACCAGACCCTCGGCGCAGTCCATCAGATGCTCCAGCAGTTCCACGTTGGGATTTTGGAGCCATGCGCCGTTCTGGGCGCCCTTTTTGGCCATGGACAGGAAGGGACCTTCCAGGTGGATGCCCACCAGCTCCGCACCGCTCTTGCTGTGCTTGCGGTGTTCGGCGCCCATGCGGCAGATTTTCTCCAGCTGCTCCGTCTCCAGCGTCATGCCGGCGGGGCAGATCTGGGTTACGCCGCGGGACAGCTCATAGTCGGCCATGGTCTGGAGACCTTGGGGGTCGCCGTCGGAGAAGTCCGCGCCGCGGCAGCCATGGAAATGCAGGTCCGTCAGGCCCGGAATGACATAGCACCCGGAAACGTCCACTGGGCCGTCGGCCGCTTCGACGACCTTGCCGCCGTCGAAGCAGACATCCCGTTCCACAAAGCCGTGGATGGGATCAAAGACTTGTGCGCCGGTCAGTCTCATACGAGACCCTCCTCCTTCAGGCCGGCCAGGGCGGCCTCGTCACCCACGATGGTGACATTGGGATGGAGCTGCAGGATGGAAGCGGGCACCTCAGGGGTAATGGGGCCGCAGAAGGACTTGCGGATGATCTCGGCCTTGTCGGCGCCGCTGACCACCATCAGAATGGCGCGGGCCTGCATAATGGCCTGCATGCCCATGGTCAGGGCCTCACGGGGCACATCGTCACGGTTGGCGAAGAACCGGGCATTGGCGTCGATGGTCATGTCGGTGAGCTTCACGCAGTTGGTGCCGCAGGAGAAGTGGTCGGCAGGCTCATTGAAGCCGATGTGGCCGTCATGGCCGATGCCCAGCAGCTGCAGATCGATGCCGCCGAACTCCTGGATGCGCTCATCGTAGGCAGCGCACTCGGCTTCCACATCCTCGGCCATGCCGTTGGGAACGAAGGTGTTCTCTTTGTCGATGTCGATGTGGTCGAACAGGTTGGTGTTCATGAAGTAGCGGTAGCTCTGGTCATGGGTGCCGGGCAGGCCGCGGTACTCGTCCAGGTTGACGGTGCGCACGTCGGCGAAGGTCACATCGCCCTGCTGCTGCCATTTGGCCAGCTGCTGGTAAGCGCCCACAGGGGTGGAGCCGGTGGCCAGGCCCAGGACACAGTCGGGCTTCAGGATCACCTGAGCGGCAATGACGTTGGCGGCCTGACGGCTCATGGCGCTATAATCGGGGCAGACAATGATTCTCATGATTGATTTCCTCCTTGGTGACTTCAAAAGCGGTTAGCAATATTTGGCCACGGCAGCGGTAATAGCAGCCACGGTCTCGTCGACAATGGAAGCGTCGCTCTCGGCCAGAGGGGCCAGGGGCAGACGGACGGAACCGCAGTCGGGACCGCCCATCTTGACAATGGCGGCCTTCATGACGGCATACAGATTACCCTTTGCGGAGCACATCTTGTAGATGATACGGCAGCACTCATTCTGAATTTCCCGTGCCTGCTCCATTTTGCCCTCCAGGAACAGCTCCCGGATGCGGATGTACAGCTTGGGCATGACGCCGTAAGTACCGCCAATGCCGCCGATGGCGCCGGTGGCCAGACCGGCCAGCAGCTGCTCGTCAGGACCGTTGAACACGATGGCGCCGGTATCGCGGAACATCTGGATGTCCTGCACCGGCATGGAGGAGTTCTTCACGCCGATCACGCGGGGGTTCTTCTGCATTTCGGCCAGCAGAGAACCGGTGAGCGCCACGCCGGCCAGCTGAGGAATGTTATAAATGATGAAGTCGGTGTTGGGAGCGGCGTCGGAGATGTCGTTCCAGTACTTGGCAATGGCATGCTCGGGCAGATGGAAATAGATGGGAGGAATCGCAGCAATGGCATCGACGCCCAGGGATTCGGCATGGGCTGCCAGCTCCCGGCTGTCGGCGGTGTTGTTACAGGCCACATGGGCAATGACGGTGAGCTTGCCCTTGGCCTCGGCCATCACCTGCTCCAGAACCAGCTTCCGCTCCGCGACGCTCTGGTAGATGCACTCACCGGAGGAGCCGCCCACATAGACGCCCTTGACGCCCTGTTCGATGTGGTAACGGGTCAGGGCCCGGACGCCCTCAGGGCTGATGTTGCCTTCCGCGTCATAGCAGGCGTAGAATGCGGGGATGATGCCTTGATACTTGGTAAAGTCTTTCATGGTTATACAACGCTCCAAAGTATAATATTACGGGTTCTGCTGGAGAACCTTAAAGACGATATGGAATTGACGTTCGGAATCCGTGCCGACGCCATGGGAAGCGCCGGCACGGTCTCAGATCATACAGCCACAGCAGGCAGCCGCTTGGAACGGTTTATCATCCCTTGACAGCGCCCATGGAGATGCCCTGGGTGAAGTACCGCTGGAAGGCGATGAAGATGGCCACAATGGGTACGGCGGCCAGGGTGGCGCCGGCCATAATCAGGCCGAAGTCATTGGACATTTCGCCCTGCATACGGGCAATGCCCAGGGGCAGGGTCCACTTGGCCTCGCTGTTGAGCATAATCAACTGCATGAAGTAGTCGTTCCAGGTGTTGACAAAGGTGAAAATGGCCAGGGCACCGACGCCGGGCTTGATCATGGGGAACACCACGGAACAGAACGTGCGCACTTCACTGGCGCCGTCCACCCGGGCCGCTTCCAGAATTTCTCCCGGAATGGTCTCGGAGAACTGCTTCATCAGGAACACGCCAAAGGGCCAGCCCACGGTGGGTAGAATCACGGCCCACAGGGTGTCATGGAGGCCGATGGCGCTCATCTCCTGCAGCAGAGGGATAACAATGACCTGCTTTGGCAGCGCCATGGCGCAGGTAATCATACCAAAGAGGAACGCCCGGCCGTAAAAGCGCTTCTTGGCCAGGGCATAACCGGCCAGGGAGGCGGTAAGACAAGTCAGGACCATAGCGCCCACGCAGATGACGACAATGTTCAGCAGCCACTGGAGGGCGGGACGGTCAAAGAGCTTGACGTAGTTGGCAAGGGTGGGGGTCAGGGGAAACCACTGGGGGTCCGCGGCAATGATGGTCTTATTGTCCTTAAAGGAGCCCGTGATAATCCAGTACAGGGGGAAGATGAAGAAGATGGCCAGAAGAATCAGTACGACAATGGTAAAAATCCGGTAGCTCAGCGGGGTATCGGACAGACGGTTTTTTGTTTTCATCTTCTCACCTCCTCAGGTTTCAGACTTGGCGAGCTTGAACTGCACAGCAGAGAAGATCGCGATGATAATGGCAAGGATGACGCCCATGGCGTTGGCATAGCCGAAGCGGTGATACTTGTAGGCCATGTCGAAAATGTAGTACATGATGGTGTCGGTGGCATGGTTGGGGCCGCCGCTGGTCAACAGCTGAATCAGTGCGAAGCACTGGAAGGAGTTGATGGTGGTGATGACCAGGATGTACAGGGTAGTGGGCATGATCTGGGGCCACTTGACCTTCCAGAAGACCTGGAATTTGGTGGCGCCGTCCACCTGGGCCGCCTCCACCAGGGAGTGGTCCACGTTGCCCAGGGCCGCCACATACAGAACAATGGGCTGACCGATGGAGGTGGTGAACAGGATCATAATGATACAGGCCAGGGCCGTAGAGGAGTTACCCAGCCAGTTGAAGCCCACGGAATCGAAAATCTGATTGATGAGGCCGTTGTAGGGATTGAACATCCACTTCCACACCACGGTGACGGCCACGGTGCCGGTGACCACCGGCAGATAGAACACACAACGGTAGAAGGAACGGGTAAAGGCCTTCATCTGGTAGATGGCCGAGCTGACCCACAGGGAAAAGGCCGTGACGGTGGGCACAGCCACCACCACAATGATGACGGTGTTGAGGAAGCCTTTCCGGAAAATGGCGTCCTGGAACATTTCCAGGTAGTTTCCGATCCCTATAAAGGTGGCTTCGTCCATATTCAGGCCCATGTCGAAGAAGCTGTATACCAGACACATGACCATGGGCGCGACCACAAAGCCCAGGAAAAAGATGAGACTGGGTAACAGGAACAGGTAGGCCGACAGAGTCTCTTTCCGGGCCAAGACTCTGCTTCTCTGATGGATGCTGAGTTTCGGCGGTTGTTTGGAGGCGGCCGCATTGGATCGTTGCGTCATGGATCTCTCCCTCTCTAGTAAAATAATGGCGGGCAAAATCCGTGCCCACCCCCTCGCAAGGGAGCGGGCACGGTGCGAAGTCAGATTCGGATACCAGTGCGCTTACTTGATGTTGGCGTTCGCGCTTTCCACAAAGGTATCGGCAGCGGTCTGGGCGTCGGTGCCGGAGAAGACCTGCTGCAGCATGTTGAACCACAGGGTACGCTGCTCGGTCCAACCGCCGGTCACGTTGTAGTAGTCACCCAGATAGGGCATCAGGGTCAGGAACTCGGTGGCGTCGGCCTCGGTGTCGGTGCCGGCATAGACGTTGCCCAGGGAAGCACGGACGGGGAAGAAGCCGGTCATCTGGACGCTGGCAGCAGCCTGGGTCTCGTCGTCGCAGACGAACTGGATGAAGGTCTTGGCAGCGTCGATGCGGGCCTGATCGCCGTTGTCGAAGATGCCGAAGCCCCAGATGCCGCCGCACAGCTCGGGCACGCCGTCATCGGAGGGGAAGGCCATAGCGAAGGGAGTGAAGGAAACGTCCGCAGCGTACTGGGCCTTGTTGGAGGCGTTCCAGCAGAAGGTCATGGCAGCGGTGCCGTTGGCAAACTGCTGCAGCTCGTCGGCAGCCTGGGCGGCGGGGTCAGCCACCAGCAGACCGTCATTGACCAGGGTCTGGAGCAGGGTCAGAGCTTCCACGTTCTCGGGGGAGTTGGCGGTGTAAGCGGTGTGCTCGGCGTTGGTGTAGGTGCCGGAGAACAGGTTGTTGACGAGAGCACGGGTGCCCTGGTCACCGCCCTGGCCGCCGCAGTAGACGATGCCGTTGACGGCGGTAACACCGGCGTCCTTCAGGGCCTTCAGAGCGTTCTGGAAGTCCTCGGTGGTCCAGGTGCGGGTCTCCTCGTCGATGTACTGCAGAGCACCGGCAGCCTCAAAGGCCTCGTAGTTGATGGCCATGGTGTGGGTGGTCATGCACAGGGGATACTCATAGTACTTGCCGTCCAGCTGGCAGGCGGAGACAACAGAGGGGCTGGTGGCCTCAATGTCGGCCTTGGCCTCGTCGGTCCACAGGTCGGACAGGTCCACCATCTTGCCGGCGGCGCCCCAGTTGGTCACGAGACGCTCGGGGCCTTCCATGATGATGTCGGGGGTGGTGCCGGCGGTGATGGCGCCGGTGACCTGGGTGTCACCGTTGGTGTAGTCCAGCAGCTCCAGGGTGACGGAAATCTCGGGATGTACCTCGTTGAACTTGGCAATGAGCTCATTGACAGAGTCTCTGTCGCCGAACTTGCCGATGGGGTAGGTCCAGATGGTGATGGCGGTGGTGTCGCCGGTGGTCTCGCCGCCCTCGGCAGTGTCGCCGGTATTAGCGGTGTCGTTGGTCTCCGCGGCACCGGTGTCGGTGGTCTTGTCGGCGTCCGTGGTGTCCTTGCTGCCGCAGGCGACCATACCAAAGGTCATGATCATAGCAAGGAGCAGTGCAAGAAGCTTTTTCATAGAATTTGCCTCCTCAAAAAATTTACCAGGTGTTAACACAGTTTGTAACGTTTCACCTAGATGGATTATCTGTATGATAGCCTTGATTGGTGACAATGTCAATAGATTTTTGAAAATTATTTTCAGCGGTTTTGAAAATTAGATATTTTTTTCCGTTGCTGTATGAAAGTAATTTTCACCAAAAGGCAACGTTTTCCCACGGAATCTTACAGAATCCATGGGATACCGGCTGATGAAATCGGTTTCCCCGTTTTCTTCCCTCCACCGTCAAATATGCCGCTCCGCCAGGGCCGCCGCCACCCGTTCCCGGTTGTTCCTGGCCCTGGTTCCGCTGATGCGGCACACCTCGGCAAACAGCACGTCAATGAGGAACAGCTGCGCCATCCGGGCCGGTACGGACCCCAGCTGCAAGGGCGCCTCATTGGCGCCACACTGGAGAATCACATCGGCGCAGGCTGCCGCCGGGGATTTGGGGAAGCGGGTCACCAGGATGATCTTGGCCCCCTGCTCCCTTGCCACCTTCAGCAGTTCCAGAATCTCCTGGGTGGAGCCGGAGTAGGAAAAGAACAGCACCGCATCGGCGGCGGTCAGGGTGGCGGCGGAGATGATCTGCAAATGGGAGTCATAGACCGGCATATAGCCGGGAAAGGCTGTGGAAAACAGATGGGCCGCTTCCATGGCCATAATCATGGAGCCGCCCTGCCCCATGCACAGCACACGGGTGGCCTCCGACAGGATTTTCCCGGCCTTGGCCATAGCCTCCGGCCGTACCAGCGCCATAGTCTGGGCCAGGGCGTCGGCGTCGGCCGCATAGAGCTTTCGGCAGACCTCCGGAATGGTGTCCGGTTCTTCGGTCTGTCCCACCACCGGAGGATGTCCGGCGTGGCGGGCCGTGGAGTTGGCCACCGCCAGTTTGAAGGCGTTGTAGCCCTTGTATTGCAGGCGGCGGCAGAAGCGGGACACCGTGGCTTCGGCCACGCCGCAGGCTTCGGCCAGATCGGAGATCGACATGAGCTGGGTATCCCGCTGATGGGCGATGACGTAGTCGGCCACCTTCCGCTCGGCCGTGGTCAGTTGGTAATATTCGCTGCTGATCTTGTCAAATACGTTTCCAGTATCCGGCATTGTCTCTCCCCTTTCATTATGCGGATGGATTGGGCGGCCCCGGTCAGGGCCGCCCGCAGCCAGTCTTATGCCCGGTCCAGAATCTGGCCGATCATGGTGTCCACCATCATCAGCATTCTGGGCAGATGGAACGGGCCTTTAAACGTGGAGCCCTTGGCGGCAGGCATGGTGGGCTTGCCGTCGCGGCGCAGATAGCCGTACCACTCGCCGAATTCGTCGTCGGCGAAGTACGTCTTGCAGTAATCCAGAGTCTTGTTGAACCACTCCAGATACTCCTCACAGCCGGTGTCGCGGTAGAGCATCATGGACGCGATCATAATCTCATTGTGGGGCCACCACAGCTTCATATCATGCTCATAGGACTCCGGAGGATTGCCCAGGCAGTCGATGAAGTACAGCAGACCGCCGTACTCCTTATCCCAGCCGGCGTTGATGGCCAGATCAAAAATCTTCCGGGCCGTGTCAAACTGTTCTTTGTTGCCGGTGCGGTTGGCATCCTCCATGAGGAACCAGGAACACTCAATGTCGTGGCCGGGGTTGACGATACGGCCCTCGGTGACCTCGCCGCGGAATTCGCCGTTGGGACCCACGTTCTCCAGCGTGCAGCCCAGCTCCGGCTTGAAGTGGTATTTGAAAATCTCCTCCACGCACTTGGCGGCTCTTTCATTATAAATAGCCTCCTGCTCCGGGTCCACGCGGCGCAGGACGGAGGTGATGTTCAAATAGATCATGGGGTTGGCCAGGCCGCGGCCGCTGCGGGTCTCGGGAATGGTCTTGGGACCCAGGCCCGTGGGGTCCTGGATCAGACCCTGATTCAGCTTCCAGATCAGGTCGTACGCCGCTCTTGCCCGCTCCAGGCAGACCTTGTCGCCGGTGACGCCGTAATATTCAGCGTTGGCAATGGCGTAAAAACCCTCGGAGAAGCAGTAGCGGCGCTGACGCAGGGGCTTGCCGTCGCCGGTGACCGTGAAGTACATGCGGTTGCCGGCGGCACGGTTGATGCAGAACTTCTCCAAAAAGTCCAGGCAGCTCTTACTGGCGGCCAGCCACTCCTCCTTGACGCCGTAGGTGGCGCAGAGGGCCGCAAAAGTCCAGGCGCAGCGGCCCTGCATCCACACGCTCTTGTCGGTGGAATAGACCTTGCCCTCCCGGTCCAGACAGGTATAGACGCCGCCGTTGACGGGGTCCATGCCATGCTTGAGCCAGAAATTTACACTCTTGTCCAGTTGATCCCGGACCCATACGCGATGTTCCGTCAATAATTCCTTGGTATTCATGGGTATATAACTCCTTTTCATTCCAAAAAACTCCAGGCGGCCCCCATGGCCGTCGTATTGGTGCATCCATTTTACCACTGTCGAAAGATTTTTTCAACAAATATTATTTTTTGAAAATAATATTCTGTTTTATAGTGACAAACTGGAAAGAACGTGGTATACTACCGTAAAAACCAAGGGCTTTTTGCCGTCATTTGGAGGTTTTATACAATGAATTGCTATGGTATTGAAGTTGCCCCGCGCCACATTCCGGCACTGGACCCCAACTATGCGCCCCTGGGTCTGTTCAACCGGGCCTTTCTGAAAACTGCCCGCAAGCCTCTGGGCCTGGCGGTGGAGCGTTCCAACGGTCAGGTGGCCGTCTGTGAGACGTTCATCCACGGCACGCCGGACATGGCCGAGGCCGACCGCTACTATGTGGACCGTCTGGTGAAGACGCTGCTCTGGATGAAGGGCGGCTTCCGCGTGTATGTCCGCGGCGATGAAACCGTGTATGAAACGCTGAAGGCAGCCTATACCGCCGAGGGCTCCCGTGCCTTTGACGCCGACTTTATGGCCCGGGTCTACGAGCGGCCCTTTGAAGTTGTTTCCTGCGACACGCTGCCGGAGGAGAAGAACAATCCCCAGGCCATCGGCCGCCATCTGAACGGCTGCCGCATCGGCTTCGATGCCGGTGGTTCTGACCGCAAGGTGTCCGCCGTTATCGACGGTGAGAGCGTCTACTCTGAGGAAGTGGTCTGGTTCCCCAAGACCACCGCGGACCCCGACTACCATTACCAGGGCATTGTGGATGCCATGAAGGCCGCCGCCGCCCATATGCCGAGAGTGGACGCCATCGGCGTTTCCTCCGCCGGTGTGTACATCGACAACCGCACCATGGTGGCCTCCCTGTTCCTGAAAGTGCCCCAGGACCTCTTCGACGCCAAGGTGAAGGATATCTACCTGCGGGCCGCCAAGGAATTCGGCGACGTGCCCATTGCCGTAGCCAACGACGGCGACGTGACAGCCCTGGCCGGCGCCATGAGCCTGGAGGATAACAATGTACTGGGCATCGCCATGGGTACCAGCGAAGCCGTTGGTTATGTAGACAGCCACGGCAACATCACCGGCTGGCTCAATGAACTGGCCTTTGTCCCCGTGGACGCCAACCCCGCCGCCATGGAGGATGAATGGTCCGGCGATATCGGCTGCGGCGTCAAGTACTTCTCCCAGGACGGCATTATCAAGCTGGCCCCCGCTGCCGGTATTGAGCTGGACGAAAGCCTGTCCCCCGCTGAGAAGCTGAAAGTGGTTCAGGGTCTTATGGAGGAGGGCGACAAGCGCGCCGCCGCCGTGTACGAGTCCATCGGCGTGTATCTGGCCCATGCCCTTTCCTATTATTATGAATTGTACGGCTACAAGTACGTGCTGCTGCTGGGCCGCGTTATGTCCGGCAAGGGCGGCGATTTGCTGCTGTCCACCTGCAAGGACGTTCTGGCCGATGAGTATCCCGAAGTCAGCAAGGCCGTGCGCCTGACGCTGCCCGACGAGAAGTTCCGCCGGGTGGGCCAGTCCGCCGCCGCCGCTTCCCTGCCGGAGCTGTAAGCCATGGCCTCCCTCTTTGATCCGGAGCGGCCCCTCTGGCGGGGGCTGGGAACGCTGGCCGATGTGCTGGTCCTCAGTGCCATGTGGTTCACCGCTTCCCTGCCCCTGTTTACCCTGGGCGCATCCACCACGGCCCTCTATGACGCCGTCTCCCACTGTCTGCGGGGCGGCGACTCGGGTCCATGGCGGCGATTTCTCCGGACCTTCCGGCGGGAGCTGCTTCCCTCCAGTCTTTTGACGGTGGTCTTCGGTTTCCTGCTGGTTCTGCTGTACCGGGGCCTTGCCCTCCTGTGGCGGGGACAGGTGGCCGGAATATCCGGCGCGCCGGTGATGCTGGCCGTCTATGCCGTGGCCCTGGTTATCCCCACGGGGATGTTCCTGTGGATGTGGCCCTTGCTGTCCCGGTTCACCTTTACGCCTTTGGCGCTGGTGAAGACAGCCCTCCAGTTCACCTTTGCCCATCTGGTAGGCACGGTGATTCTGGTAGTTGTGACCCTTTTTTCCGTGCTGGTGACGGCATGGCTCCTCTTTCCCATGCTGTTTCTCCCCTGTCTGACAGCTCTGGTGTGGACCGTGCCCGTGGAACGGGCCTTTCGCCGCCATCTGCCGGCAGAGGACCAGGACAATCACGAAAGCAATTGAGACAAAACCCGTGTGCGCCCCTGTGGGCTCACACGGGTTTTACATTGCTGCAAGCGACTTTATGAAAGTTTTGACTACAGGTAATTGTGGACTTGATACTTGCGTCATCTCCGATTATTATCCGTACAGGATGACAAGTATGGACAATTTATGCTATACTACAATAAATTCCCAACTATGTAACAATACATAAAAGAGATACGGAGTAAAAAAATGGATATTGACATATTAAAAAAGCTGCCATACGAAGAGCTACAACAAGTTTATACCACTTATCTAAAATCGCAAAATCTATCGCAGAATACTATTGCAACCTCAAGAAATGATGCATTCTATCTTTTAAAAAACGATAGTTCTATTGATTTTTGGGCTTTATTATCAGATGCCAATTTTGAGCAAATTTCCAAAGCCCATCTGCGTACTACATTGACTCGCAGATCTTCGGGGAATATAGAATCTAATTTGAGTAGCTATATGTCCCATCTCCGAAGATTTCGCAGATTTGTTTTTTCAGACCAGCCTTATGTCCATGTAACGCCAACGCCTGGTGTACACCCTTGTAATAAAACTCCTGATATTCCAACTCCTTGCAAATCAGAACTTGAATTCTATCTCAGGCAATGGGAGCAAACAGATTCCTATCACTCCCAAGAAGACGCGCTCAATCGATTATTTTTGAAATATGCTCCTAGAAACACGGATATTGCCGACATTCTTTTGAAAGTAGCCGTGTTGAATGATTTCTACAGCACCAATATTTTTTCTGTTTATCCAGTAGCAAAACATATTCTTTCCTTAAACATAGATTCCCGTTTACAAGCTGGTGACATATCGCTTATTAATGATATAAAACGTGTAGAAATTGCTGGAAAAGTTAAAAACTTCTATTCTTTTGCCACAAAGTATTGCAGTCATCATAACCCTGATAATTATCCAATTTATGATAGTTATGTTGATGATATACTTATTTACTTCCGAAATAGAGATCATTTCGCAATGTTTTCCAGTAGCGACCTCAAAGACTATAAAATCTTTAAGGAAATACTAATCCGCCTTCAGGCGTTTTATTCTTTGTGTGAATACTCGCTGAAACAGCTTGACCAGTATCTATGGCAATTGGGAAAGGCATACTTTCCGAAACAATATAAATAAAAAAGGTCACGGTCCAGCTCTCAAGAGCTGAATCCGTGACCTTTTCACATGTGTTTGTCAAAAACCAGTTTTTACTTGGCAAAGACCTTCTTCAGGTTACAGAAGCGGGGCAGGCCGTCCTCCTTGACCATGGGGGTCTCACCCTGGATCAGAGGCAGGCAGTAGTTGATAAAGTCCTCGGTGACATAGTTGCCCTCGGCGTTGATCCACTCCTTGGGGAACTTCTTCTCAAAGTTGGCCACCTTGTCCAGATCGAACAGCTTGGTCTTGCAGGTGTAGCCGTTGGTACGGTCACACTCGAAGCCCACCATCTTGCCGGTCTCACCAGCCACAGCGGCCTCAACAGCGGTCTTACCGGAGTTGAAGGACTCCTGGATGTCGTTGCCGGAAGCGCAATGGGCGGCGCAGCGCTGCAGCAGGCTCAGCTCGATGCCGCGGACCTTGGCGCCGGTCTTCTCCTTGATGACGTTGGCCAGCAGAGCAGCCAGGCCGCCCAGCTGGGCATGGCCGAAGCCATCGGTGCCGGAGGTCTTGGCCTCGGCAACGAAGGTACCGTCGGCGTAGTGGACGCCCTCGGAGACAGCCACAATGCAGTTCTTGTTCTTCTCATAACGGGCGGAGACATCGGCCACGAACTTGTCCATGTCGAAGTCCACCTCAGGCAGGTAGATGAAGTCGGGGCCATCGCCCTTGATGCCGGCCAGAGCGGCAGCGGCAGTCAGCCAGCCGGCGTGACGGCCCATGCACTCGATGATGGTGACCATGCCGGTGTCATAGACGTGGGCGTCACGGCTGACCTCCATAAAGGAAGTGGCGATATACTTGGCGGCGGAGGAGAAGCCGGGGCAGTGGTCGGTGCCGAACAGGTCGTTGTCGATGGTCTTGGGCACACCCATCACGCGGCACTCATAGCCAACCTTGGCCATGTAGCGGGAAACCTTCTCACAGGTATCCATGGAGTCGTTGCCGCCGTTGTAGAAGAAGTAACGGATGTTGTACTTCTTGAAGATCTCCAGAATGCGCTTGTAATCGGTCTCATCCTCATCGGGATCAGCGATCTTGTAGCGGCAGGAGCCCAGGGCGGAAGAGGGGGTGTACAGCAGGCGCTCCAGCTCCGCCGGGTCCTCCTGGTCCATGATCATCAGCTCGTCATTGAGCACGCCCTTGATGCCGTGGTGGGCGCCGTAGACGGTGGTGATGTTCTCATTCTCCAGAGCGGTCTTGATGACGCCGTATGCACTGGCGTTGATGACCGAGGAGGGGCCGCCGGACTGGCCGATGACGCATGCGCCCTTGAGTACAGTAGACATAATAATGTTACCTCCTAAACTCTTTCACAGTTGGCTGTGAAAATTACACAAATCTTGACAGATATACTATAGCACATCGTCTGAGAATTGTAAATTCATCTATTGCACTTTTCCTCGGATTTTGGTAAAATAAACGAAGATTACTAGTAAGGAGTGTTACCAATGCCTCTTGTTACAACCACCGAGATGTTTAAGAAGGCTTACGAGGGCGGCTACGCCATCGGCGCTTTCAACGTCAATAACATGGAGATCGTCCAGGGCATCACCGAGGCCTGCCGCGAGGAGAAGTCTCCCGTCATCCTGCAGGTTTCCAAGGGCGCCCGCGCCTACGCCAACCACACCTATCTGGTGAAGCTGGTGGAGGCCGCTGTTGCCGAGTGCCCTGAGATTCCCATCGCTCTGCACCTGGACCACGGCCCCGACTTCGAGACCTGCAAGGCCTGCATCGACGGCGGCTTCACCTCCGTCATGATCGACGCTTCCTCCAAGCCCTTTGAGGAGAACATTGAGATCACCAAGAAGGTTGTCGAGTACGCTCACGACCACGGTGTTGTGGTCGAGGCCGAGCTGGGCACTCTGGCCGGCATTGAGGACGATGTGAAGGTCGCCGCCCACGCCGCTTCCTACACCCGTCCCGAAGAGGTCGAGGAGTTCGTCTCCAAGACCGGCTGTGATTCCCTGGCCATCGCCATCGGCACCAGCCACGGCGCTTACAAGTTCACCGCCGATCAGTGCACCCGCAACGAGAAGGGCATTCTGGTCCCGCCTCCCCTGCGTTTCGACGTGCTGGAGGAAGTCTCCAAGCGTCTGCCCGGCTTCCCCATCGTGCTGCACGGCTCCTCTTCCGTTCCCCAGAACTACGTGAAGATGATCAACGACAACGGCGGCAAGATGCCCGACGCCGTGGGTATCCCCGAGGAAGAGCTGCGTCACGCCGCTCAGCTGTCCGTCTGCAAGATCAACATCGACTCCGATCTGCGTCTGGCCATGACCGGCACCATCCGTGCCTTCTTCAATGAGCATCCCGATAAGTTCGATCCCCGCGAGTACCTGAAGCCCGCCCGTGCCAACATCAAGGAACTGGTTCGCCACAAGCTGGTGAACGTTCTGGGCTGCGCCGGCAAGGCCTAATTGTCCTTTGTATCAAACAGGAGTACCGCAGCAGCGGTACTCCTGTTTCGTATGTAATGGGGCAATGCTCCCCTTTCCCATGCTGTCCGCAAACGCCGAGCGCCCCGGATTCCAGCAGAATCCGGGGCGCGCTCGTTTCGGTTGGTCAGTCGAGAACCGGGATGGCCGACAGAATCGAAAATCCCTTTTCTTGCAGTTCGTCCAGCTTGGCCTTGGACACGGGGCCGGTCACATAGGCGCCGGTCTGGCCGGGTACGGCTTCCACCGGACCCAGGGCCGCCGCCACGGCGCCTGCCGCCGCGTCGGTGCGCACCAGCCACCGCAGTTCCAGGGTTTCAAAGGGTACGACTTCCTCGCCGCTGCCCGCTTCCCAATCGATGGCGCGGCGCTTCTCCCGGTGGAGAATGCAGTCCACCACGTCGCCCACCACGGCGCTGGCCGTGGGCAGCTTGCCCGCGCCGCGTCCGTAGAACATGGTCTCGCCCACGGCGTTGCCCCGGATCATGATGGCGTTGAACACACCCTCCACGCTGGCCAGGGGTTTGTCGTTGGGAATCAGATGGGGCGAGACGTACAGGGCGATTTTTCCCTCTTCCGTCAGGAACGTGCGGCCAAACAGCTTGATCTGCATGCCCAGGGCGTCGGCACAGGCCACATCCTGGGGCCGAATACCGGTGATGCCGCAGGTATAGACCTGCTCCGGATACACATGGATGCCATAGGCTAGGGCCGCCAGAATGCAGATTTTCCGACAGGCGTCCTTGCCCTCCACGTCGTCGGTGGGGTCGGCTTCGGCGTAGCCCTTCTCCTGGGCCCGCTTGAGAACATCGTCAAACTGCTCGCCGTCGCGGATCATTTTGGTGAGGATATAGTTGGTGGTGCCGTTAAGAATGCCGCAGATTTCCTCGATGCGGTTGCCAGCCAGGCAGAAGGCCAGGGGCCGCAGGACGGGAATTCCGCCGCCGACGCTGGCTTCAAAGAGGAAGTTGCGGCCCTGCTCCTTGGCCAGAGCCAGCAGTTCCAGACCGTGGGCAGCCACCAGGGCCTTGTTGGAGGTAACCACATCCTTACCGGCCAGCAGGGCCCGACGGGTGAAGTCCAGGGCCACGCCGCAGCCGCCGATGCACTCCACCACCACCTGAATGTCCGGGTCCTGCTCGATGATGGAGAAGTCGTGAATCACCAGATGACCATAGGGGCTGTCGGGAAAATCCCGGGTATCGAGAATATATTTCACCGTGACCGGCTCCAAGGTCCGGCGGCGGATGGAATCCTGATTGTTGTGTACGACCTCCGCCACGCCGGAACCGACGGTGCCGAAGCCCATGATTGCAATGTTCGCCATTGGAAATTCCTTCTTTCTCTGAAATCCGTTATTGCTCAAACGAGAGTTTGCGCCGTTCGTTGGCGGCGGTATAGATGGCCAGCATATCCTCCTGACTCAAAACCATAAAGGTGCCGATGGTCCGGGTGCCGCCGTAGCTGCACTGGTGGGCCAGTTCTGCCAGCGTCTCCCCGTCCAGGACGCGGCCCACCAGTTCCTCCAGACAGGTGGGCATGCCCAACGCCTGGAAATAGCTTTCCGTGGCGGCGATGCCGCCCAATGCCAGCTCCATGTCCCCCATGGTCCCGCCATCCATATGCCAGACGTTCCGGGCATACCGGGCAAAGCGCCCCACATTGGCGTCCCCCTTGCAGGTGTACCGGGCCCAGGCGCCCCAGATGGCTGCCAAAGTGGCACCGTGGGCCTTGTCGAACATACCGCCCAGGGCGTGGCCCAGCTGGTGGGGCGCGAAGTCCTTGCGTCCGCCCAGGCCCGTCAGACCGTTGTGGGACAGGCTCCCCGCCCACAAAATCTCGCTCATGGCCTGCTGGTTCTCCGGGTCGCTGAGGACCTTGAGCCCGTTGTCAATAACCACCCGCAGCAGCGCCTCGGCGATCTCGTCGGTGAGCTGGTTGTCCATATCCGGGTTGAAATACCGGTCTAGGGTGTGCATCATGATGTCCGTCACGCCGCAGCCCAGCTGGAACGCGGGCAAGGTGGCGGGCAGCTTGGGGTCCAGAATGGCAAACACCGGACGGTTCAGCTGGGTGTTGAGGCCTCGCTTCATGCCGCTGTCGCCGTCGGTCAGTACCGCCGAATCACTGGTCTCGCTGCCGGCGGCGGGGATGGTCAGCACCGCGCCCACGGCCATGGATTTCTTTAAATTGGCCGGTTGCAGCCAGATGTCGTTCCACACATCCAGATTGGGATTGGCCGCGCCGTGGGCCACGGCCTTGGCCGTGTCGATGACGCTGCCGCCGCCCACGGCCAGAATGAAATCCGCTTCCATGGCCAGGGCTTTTTGTACGCCCTCTCTTACCAGAGCCACTCTGGGGTTGGGCTGGACGCCGCCCAGGGTTTCCACCGTCAGGCCGTCGTCCCGCAAGCCCCCACAGACCCGGTCCAGCAGGCCCGAGCGGACGGCGCTGCCGCCGCCGTAGATCACCAGAACCCGGCTGCCGCCGTATTTTTTCACATACTGTGCCGCCTGCAAGTGGGTGTCCGCGCCGAACACCACCTCGGTGGGCACTTGATACGTAAAGCTATGCAACGATATCGATCTCCTTTTATGGTTATCCTGCCACAATCTCAGCCTTGACCACGCCGTTCTCAGCGGAAATTTCCTTGAGGAGTTCTTCCACGGAGCACACCAGGTCGGTGGTCTCTGCGGAAATGGTCACCATGGCCGCGCCGCTGGTGGGGATGGACTGATTGATGGTCAGAATGTTGGCGCCGCTGGAGGCAAAAATGGACAAAATAGCCGACAACAGCCCCGCCTTGTTGATGAGTACCAGCTGGAACGTGATGATCCGGCCGGCCATCAGGTTTTGGAAGGGGGCGATGCTGTCGCGGTACTTGTAAAAAGCGCTGCGGCTGATCTCCACCGCCCGGGCTGCCTCGTTGACTGTGGCGGCCTCGCCGGTCTCCAGCATTCGCTTGGCTTCGGCCACCTTCAAAAAGACCTCCGGCAGGGCCTGGGCCTCCACGATATAGTATTTGGGAGCCATATTCACAGCGTTCACCTCGTATGTCTTTGTAGGATGCGCACATGTGCGCGGGATACGGTAATGGTATCATGTTTTTTACTACATTGCAAGGGGAAAGTATTATAATTTTTGAAAAATCTTTTGGATTTTTGGTTGACAACAGGAAGAATCCTCGCTATAATACTTTGGTAACAACAAAGAAGGAGCGGAAGCACGCGCCTCACCTTCGGCGAATGAGCCAACAGGTCAACACAGCGTATCACCGCCTCGCAAGAGGTGGATTTGTTTGTGTGCGGGTGCTCTTGGAGCTCCCGCTCATTTTTGTTTCTTTTGAATTGGAGGTGCTTTCCCATCGGCAAACTAGATCATCAGCTCAACGAGGAGATCCGCGACAAGGAAGTTCGTGTGATCGGTGCAGACGGCACGCAGCTGGGCATTATGTCCTCCACGGACGCACTGAATATGGCCTTTGAGAAGGATCTGGACCTGGTCAAGATCTCTCCCAACGCCGTGCCCCCCGTGTGCAAGATCATGGACTACGGCAAGTTCCGTTTTGAGCAGGTCAAAAAGGACAAGGAAGCAAAGAAGAACCAGCGGGTCGTGGAGATCAAGGAGATCCGTATGTCTCCCAACATCGACGTGGCCGACTTCAACGTCAAGCTGAAGAACGCCCAAAAATTCCTGGCAGACGGCAATCGTGTCAAGGTCACCGTCCGGTTCCGCGGACGCGAAATGGCCCACACATCCATCGGCGAGGACCTGCTGAAGAAGTTCGGCGAATCCTGTACCGAGGTTGCCAATGTGGAGAAGAATCCCAAGCTGGACGGACGGCATATGTCCATGTTCCTCAGCCCCAAGAACGCCAAGTAAACCATTTTCGGAAGGAGAACCCACCCATGCCTAAGATGAAAACCCATTCCGGCGCCAAGAAGAGATTCAGCCTCACCAAGTCCGGTAAGGTCAAGAGAGCCCACGCTTACAAGAGCCACATCCTCACCAAGAAGACCACCAAGCGCACCCGTGGCCTGCGTCAGACCGGCTACGCCGATGTGACCAACGAGGCTACCTGCAAGAAGCTGATCCCGTACAAATAATTCGGGTGTACTGTGTATCTTTAATAGGAGGATTTTTGAACTATGGCAAGAGTTAAAGGCGCAATGATGACGCGCAAGAGAAGAAACAAGACCCTGAAGCTGGCCAAGAGCTACTGGGGTTCCAAGTCCACCCACTTCAAGATGGCCAAGCAGGCTGTCAAGAAGTCCGGCGTGTACGCCTATGTGGGCCGCCGCCTGAAGAAGAGAGACTTCCGTCAGCTGTGGATCTCCCGTATTTCCGCCGCTGTGGCTCCCTTCGGCATCAACTACTCCCGCTTCATGTACGGTCTGAAGAAGGCCGGTGTGGAAATGAACCGCAAGGCCCTGAGCGAGCTGGCCATCACCGATGCCGCCGCTTTCGCCTCCCTGGTTGAGGTTGCCAAGAAGGCTCTGTAATTGACAGATTGTCTCCCGGCTGCTTTCTCACGAAAGCAGCCGGTTTTTTTGTTGCACGGAACAAGAAGGCCGACGGCCTCCACCCCCTTGGGGGGGCGGGGCCGTCGGCCTTGCGGCTTTGCCGCAGGGATTGCGCCATCTGCGGATGGCGCTGGGGACGATGGGGTGTTTCGCCCCGTGCGCGGCGTGACCAAAGGCTCTGCCTCTGGACTCCACGATGCAGGGCAACGCGCCGTCGGTTGGCAAGAGGTGTCGGCGAGGATTTTTGTGTCAGAGCAAGGTGCAGGTTCACCGCCATACTGGCTGTATGGCAAGAAGCTACACCGCAGCTATGGCGCAAAAGGCCCGGCGACACCCGCAGACACATCGGCGGTAAGTTGCCCCATAGAAAAAAATCGAGTAAAACTTTTAATTGAGGCCTTCGCAGGGATAGCGCACGGCCATCTGCGCACGCAGGGCGTCCATAACCTCCATCATATGGATGGTCTCGCTATGGGGCATGGAGGGGCACTCCAACAGGCCCTCGGATATACACCGGGCCGTTTCCAGTACCTCGTACTCGTAGCCTGTCAGCTGGGCCGGGCAGTCCATACTCTGTACCAGCTCATAGCGGTCATTGTAGACCTTGAGCCCCTGGGGATTGTTGATGTTGTCCACCACCATGTAGCCCTTGGTGCCGTAGACGATGCCGAACCGGTCCGACACACAGGTAGCCGCCGCGTTGAGCACCGCCACCCGGCCATCGTTCCACGTCAGCGTCATACTGTCGGTCATGTCCACGCCGTTCTCGTTCTTGGTGCAGCTGCCCTGGAGACCGTCGGCATGACCGAACACCATTTCGGCAAAGTTCAGCGCGTAGATGCCCACATCCAGCAGCGCACCGCCGGCCAGTTCCGGCAACACCATCCGTTCCTTATCGGTAATGGCATAGCACAGGTTGGCCGTCAGCATCTTGGGCTGGTCGATGACGCCGGAACCCAGGACCTCGTTGATGGTCTGCCGCATGGGCTGATACCGGGTCCAGATGGCTTCGGTGACCAGCACGCCCTTCTCCTTGGCGTAGCGGATGGCGTCGTCGGCCTGCCGGGCCGTAACCGTAAAGGCTTTCTCACAGAGAATGTGCTTGCCGTGGTCGGCACATAGCTTGATGTGCTGATAGTGGTGGGAATGGGGCGTGGCGATATACACAAAGTCCAGGGCCGGGTCCGACAGCATGGCCTCGTAGGAGCCATAGGCTTTTTCCACGCCATTGTCAGCGGCAAATCGCTGAGCACGGTCCAGGTCCCGGGCTGCCACCGCGTACAGCTTCACGTCGTGGTTCCCGCTTTCATTGAGCTTCCGGACCGTCTCGGCCATGGTGACGGCAATGCGTCCCGCACCCAAAATACCCAGATTCATAACAGAGTCCCTCCTAAGTTGTGTTTACCTCCAGTATACTCCACGGGGTCTCTGCTGTCAAAGGGTCCCGGCGTACCGTCCCAGCAGCGTCACCGCCTGGGCGCGGGTGGTGCCGGTCCGGGGCAGCAGCTTCCCGCCGCTGCCTGTGAGAATCCCCTGCTCCACAGCCCAGGCCATGGCCGGTTTCGCCCAATCGCTGACGCTTCCGCCGTCGCTGTAGTCTCTCAACACGTCGCCGTCAATCTCGGGAGACTCGGCGGCCCGGTAAAGCATCAGGGCCAGCTCCTGCCGGGTCACCGGGGCGTCCGGGGCAAAGATACCCGCTCCCCTGCCCTCCACCAGTCCGGCGGCCGCAGCGGCGGCAATGTCCGCCTCAGCCCAATGGCCCGCCGTATCGGTAAAGGCCGCCGTTCCGGCGGGCAAATCCAGCAGACGGGCCAGCAGGGCCGCCGTCTGCGCACGGGTCAGGGTGCTCTCCGGGGCAAACCGGTCCTCATCCACCCCCCGGACCCAGCCCTCGTGGACCGCCTGGGCCACATGGTTCCGGCTCCAATGGCCCACCAGATCGTCAAAATACGCTCCGTGGAGCCACAGACTGTAATACGCCCAGGTATCGGCGGTCTCCTGGCCCAAACTCCAGCTGCCTGCCCCCAGCAGGTCGTACGCCTCCACCAGCTTTAGAATCTCCTTCCGTCCCTGGGCGCCGCTGTGCCAGATAGTATACTCTCCTGCCAACAGGGGCACCCCGGCCACATTCACGGTGGCTGTCTCCGGGATGACCAGAGTGGACACGGTGGCCGCCGCTGTTTTATCGTAATCTGTACCGGTGCCGTATTGCTCCAAAAGCTGAGCAATCTGCACCTCCCGAATCCCCACACCGCGGACATCCACATTGTCCTTGCCCCAAATGCGGCCGTAAAACGCCACACCCAGAACCAGCTGTTCTGCCGGGACCCGCTCCAACGCATAGCGGATACTCTGTTCCACAAAGTTCACCGACGCCACCGGTCCGGCCTCGCCGCCGCGGTAGTGCTCATCGTAGGTCATCAGCATCAGATAATCGGCCCACTCCGCCAGACCCGCATAATCATAGGAAGCATGCCAGCCGGTGGTGAAATTCCGGGGATTGGCCGCCACTGCTACGGCAATCTGTTTACCCTCCGGCAGCTTTTGCCGCAGAAGCCGCACCATGTCCGTATACGCATCGGCGTGCTCGCCGGTCATATTCTCCAAATCCAGACTGATGCCGTCCAAATCGTAGTCCCGGACCACCTGCGCCAGCTGATCCGTCAAGACTTCCCGATTGTCCAGCGCTGCCTGCCCCAATGTCCGGTCCCAGTGATTGGAAAGGAACGGCAGCACGGCCATGTCCTGTTGGTGCATCTCCTCCACAAAGGACCGGCTGGCCCCCGTCAGCCGCAAACTGCCGTCCGGATTCAGTTCCAGCCAGGCAGGGCTGACCTGATTCAAAGCCCCCTGGGCCGACGATACGGCAGAGGCGGAACCGGGGCCGTTGATATAGGAAAGGCTGACCCGCGCCTGGGCAGGCGCGGCCAGCACAGCGGCGCACAGCAGTGCCGCCGCCGTCCGAAATATGTACTGATGGTGCAAGGGAATATCCTCCTATTGATGGCAATATGCTACATTTTAAGTGGAAAATCCCCAAAAATCCAGTGGAAAAATATGTTGAACGGCCCTGTCCGTCACCCCTGCACGGGGTGGGGACGGGGCCGTTTCGGGTTTGTCGCAGGGATTCTGTCCACTGCGGCAGGTGGTTGGGGGAGGATGGAGTATTTTGCCCGCTGCGGCGGGCGTGGCCGGGGGCTTTGCCCCTGGAGCCCGGAATTTTTTGTAAAAACCTTGATTTCTTGTGAATTTCCTTATGCACCGGCCAGGAATTGCTCCGGGTCGGCGGTCTGGCCGTTGTGGTAAACGGCAAAGTGCAGGTGGCTGTCTTCGGCCAGTTCCACCGTTGCCGTGGTGCCTACCGTGCCCAGCACATCGCCGGCATCCACCACATCGCCCACGGCCACAGCAGGCTCGGCGTTCAGACTGGCGTAACGGCTCTCATAGCCGTCGCCGTGGTCCACCACCACCGTAGTACCAAAGGCGTCGTCCTCATAGACGGCGGATACGGTGCCTGCCCGGGCGGCTACCACCTCAGTACCGGCGGCGGCGGCAATGTCGATTCCCTCATGGGTTCTCCAGTCCTGCGTGGTGGTGTTATACGCCAGAGCGTCCACAGAGTAGTTGCCCACGGTGTCTCCCTCCAGGGGCCGCACCGTAATGGTCTTGACCTCCGGCTGCTCCTCCTGGACCGTCTCCATGTTGTCCTCCGTCAGGGCCTCGGCCCCGTCGGTGGCAACCACGGGCCGCTGGTTGGCCTGGGGCTTGACGGTTTCTTCGTCCTTCTCGGTAGTCAGGGGTACCGACAGGGTGGGCTGTTCCCCCACAGGCTCCGTATCCGACGCCGTCCGTACAAACAGATAGCCGGACACGCCGACGGCGGCCACGCACAGGGCCAGTACCATGTAGTATCCCTTATCCTTGAAGAACTTCACAATGGCTTCCAATGGTTGTTTCGGTTGATTTTGCATGTTTTGCACCTCCGGGGATAGAATGCCCGAATTTTCCAGCTTCTAAACCAGAAGTGCATAAAATTTCACGCACTTTCAGCGCACCATGAAACCGTTCCATCATAAAATGCGCAGCAAGCTTTCGTACATCATGTTCGGTTGCCCCACAGAGGCGAGAAAATGGTATCTGTTCTGTTTTGCACAGCAAAAAACGGCAGCATCACCGCTGCCGCTGATTGTTGAGTTGTCGCAGGAGCATCTCCCGTGCCGCCGCCGCCGTCTTCTGGGCTGCGGAATCGTGAAACAGATAGGTAAGCGCATCGTTCCACTGGCGGAGCTCACTCTCATCCGCCTTTACAGGCTTCAGAGCAGCGCTCAGATTTTTCCGCTGCTGTTCTGTTAGCTGACGCAGATCGGAAAGATATTCGCAGGATATCTGTCTGGCCATCCAGTCCAAAAGAGATTCTCCATTCTGTCGCAGAGCCAATTCCAACACTGTCACCTCGATTGCCTTGGATGTGTCATATCATACCACGCTTATAGGAACGTGTCAATGCAAAGTATTGTAAAATTCCTGTAACTTTGCGGAGATTTGAAATTGTAAGATTTGTAAAAAACGAGGATGCTGTCTCCAGCATCCTCTTGTTGATTATGCCAATTCTGCGGCGGCCTCGGGCAGCAGCTGCCGGAAAATCCGGTTGGTCATCTCCAGAATGTACTGGCAGTCCCGATGCACATCGGCGCTGACCTCCAGATACTGGTTGTGGAGATTGCGGAACACTTCGTTGATATCCCGCATGCGGGCCTCATGGCGAACGCGGAATTCCTCCATCCGCTGGAAGAACATCTGCTGCAGTTGGTTTTCATAGGCCAAATGCTCGCTGATGGGTTCGTTGAAGCAGTTGTTGTGGACGTAGGTAAAGGCGTCGGAGGTGTAATGAATCACCAAACCGAGGCGGTAGTAATCAAAGAGGTTCCAGTTGCTCTTCTTTTGAAGACGGCGGATGGTCTTCTCAATCCAGCGCTGGGCATTTTGATAGTTGTGACCGTAGAACCATTTTGCACGGATCGAACCTTTCAGGTAGGTAAAGGGGTTGCGGTCTGGCTCGATGCACCCAATGAGGAATGCTTTGGCATGGCGGCGCTTGGGCTGGTTGTCCAACTGCTCGATCAGATACCGGCCCAGTCGACGATGGCTCTCTTGCTTCATCCGGTTACCTCCATCTAACTTAGATTTAAAAATGAAATCGGTAAACCCGATTACTGTTATTCTATCACAGGATACGAAAAAGTGGTACAGAATTTCGCCAAAAACGTGCCGAATTTCTCGGAAATCACCTCTGTATTTTTTATGGAATCTGCACAATTTCAGAAGGGTTTGCACACATTTTACCAAAAGTCATAGGATGGGTCATGGAGCGTTCCTGCTCCAAATCGACGGAAGGAGCCATGAATCGGCATGATCGTGCAACTGGATCAAATCGATCTCACATACCAATCGCCCGACGGCCAGGTGGAGGCTCTGCGGGACGTCAGCTTTTCCCTGGCCCAGGGGGAGTTTGTCAGTCTGGTGGGGCCGTCCGGCTGCGGGAAATCGACGCTGCTGTCGGTAATCGCCGGGCTGGAGCAGCCCTCCGGCGGCCGGGCTCTGGTGGACGGCGAAGCCGTGACGGGGCCCTCGCAGAAAATCGGATATATGCCCCAGAAGGATCAGCTGTTCCCCTGGCGGACCATCTGGGCCAACGTGACGCTGGGCCCGGAGCTCCACCGGACCGGGCGGAAAGAAGGCATGGAACGGGCAAAGGACCTGCTGGACCGGTATGGTCTGGCGGAATTTGCCCACAAGACGCCGTCTCAGCTGTCCGGCGGCATGCGGCAGCGGTGCGCCCTGATCCGCACTCTGGCCACGGACCCCAAAATCCTCCTGCTGGATGAGCCCTTTTCGGCGCTGGACTATCAGACACGGCTTTCGGTATCGGCAGACATCTACGCCATCATCCGTCAGGAGGGCAAGACGGCCCTGCTGGTGACCCATGACATCTCCGAGAGCATCAGCCTGTCGGACCGCATTGTGGTCCTGTCCAACCGCCCCGCCACCGTCCGGGCCATCTACGACCTGGCGGAACTGCGCCACCTGCCGCCCCTGGAACGGCGGGACCACCCGGCGTTTCGCTACTATTTCAACGCCATCTGGAAGGAGCTGGACACCCATGGATGAGCAGGTTTTGTCGCCGCAGCGGCAACTGTACTTAAAAAAGCGGAAGCAACGAAAGGCGGCCGTGCTGCTGCTGCGCATCGGGCTGTTGCTGGCCCTCTTTGCCGCTTGGGAGGGAGCGGCCCGAACCGGTCTGATCGACGCCTTTATTTTCAGCAGTCCCAGCCGTGTTTGGGCGACGCTGGTGGACCTGGCGGTGTCCGGGGAGCTGCTGCTCCATGTGGGCACCTCTGTCGGCGAGACCGTGGCGGGCTTTGTCCTGGGGACGCTGCTGGGTACCGTCATTGCCATTTTACTCTGGTGGAGTCCCTTTCTTTCCAAAGTTTTGGACCCCTATCTGGTGGTGCTCAACGCATTGCCCAAGACGGCCCTGGGGCCGGTGTTTATCGTGTGGATGGGAGCCGGTCCCGGCTCCATCATCGCCATGACCCTGGCCATTTCCCTGATTGTGACCATTTTGGAAATGCACAACGGCTTTCTCTCCACGGACCCCCAGAAAATCCGCCTCATGCGGACCTTGGGGGCCACCCGGCGGCAGATTCTCTTGAAACTGGTACTGCCCGCCAATTTTACCACCATGATCAACGCCCTCAAGGTCAATGTGGGTCTTTCCTGGGTTGGCGTCATCATGGGTGAGTTCCTCGTGTCCCGGGCCGGACTGGGGTATCTGATTGTCTACGGCTCCCAGGTCTTTCAGATGGACCTGGTCATGGCGACGGTACTGCTCCTGGCCGCTGCGGCTGCACTGATGTACTGGTGCATCCTGTGGCTGGAAAAGGTGCTGAAAAAATATATGGGAGTGACAGTATGAAACGAATTATCATGGGAATGACGGCCCTGGTGCTGCTCTTGAGCACCCTGGCCGGCTGCGGCAAGAAAGAGGACCTGACCACCGTATCGGTCAACGAAGTGACCCATTCGGTATTCTACGCCCCCTTCTACGCGGCCTTGGAGCTGGGCTTCTTCGAGGAGGAGGGGTTGCAGCTGGAGCTGACCAACGGCGGCGGCGCCGACAAGGTCATGACTGCCGTTCTGGCGGGTCAGTCGGACATCGGCCTGGCCGGGCCGGAAGCCTGTATCTACGTCCATCTGGAGGGCCGGGAGGACGCGCCGAAGATCTTCGCCCAGCTGACCAAGCGGGACGGCTCCTTCCTGGTGGGCCGCACCGATGAGGAATTTTCGTGGGAGAATCTCAAGGGTACCACCATCCTCGGCGGCCGCAAGGGCGGCGTCCCGGAGATGACGCTGGAATACGTCATGCGGCAAAACGGCGTCATTCCCCATGAGGATGCCGTGGTGGACACCTCCATCCAGTTCAATATGATGGCGGGGGCCTTCACCGGCGGCACCGGCGACTATGTGGCCCTGTTTGAACCCACGGCCACCCAGGTGGTGCAGGAGGGCAAGGGCTATATTCTGGCCTCCATCGGCCAGGAGAGCGGCGAAATTCCCTACACAGCCTTCTTTGCCAATGAGAGCTACATGGAGGAACACCCGGAGATCATTGAGTCCATGACCCGCGCCATTGCCCGGGGCCAGGAGTGGGTGCTGACCCACACGGCAGCAGAGATTGCCGAGGCCATTGAGCCCCAGTTCCCCGACACCGATCTGGATGTTCTGGAAACCGTATGCCAGCGCCATCTGGATATTGACGCCTGGAACGCCACGCCGGTCATGGAGCCGGAGTCTTTGGACCGCCTCATGGACGTCATGGAGCAGGCCGGAGAGCTGAGCGAACGGGTGGCCTTTGAAGACGTGGTGGATAATTCCTGGGCCGAGTCTGTCGCAGAATGATATCCTCCATATAGAATTTTATGGCCGCGGATTCCATAAGAATCCACGGCCATTGAACGTTTCACTCAACTTTGTCAAAGAATTGCCGGGGTATAGGGCACCGCCCCACAGGCGCTCAACTTTCAAAGTTATCCTTGAGCTTCTCAAAGAACCCTTTTATTTTGGACGGCTCCGCGTCGTCGTCGGGGGCATTCTCCAGCTGGCGCAGCAGCTCCTTCTGGGCCTTGGTCAGCTTGGTGGGCGTACGGACCACCACGGTCACATACTGGTCGCCGCGGGTCTTATAGCCCACATTGTACATACCCTTGCCCTTGAGGCGGAAGGTGGTGCCGGTCTGAGTACCCTCGGGGATGTGGTAGCGGACCTTGCCGTCCAGGGTTTCCACATCGATATCGGCGCCCAAAGCCGCCTGCGTAAATGTAATGGGGATTTGACAGAGGATGTTGGCGCCGTCGCGCTCAAAGAATTTGTGGCGCTGGACGGCCACAGTCACCAATAGGTCGCCTCTGGGACCGCCGTTGGAGCCCACGTTGCCCTCGCCGCGGATACGGACGCTCTGGCCGTGGTCGATACCGGCGGGAATCTTCACCGTCATTTTCTTGTTGCGGCGGACCTTGCCCTTGCCCTTACAGGTGGGGCAGGGGTTCTTGATGATTTTGCCCGTGCCGCCGCACTTGGGACAGGCCGACTGCTGGGCAAAGGTGCCGAAGGCCGTCTGGCGGGTGGTGCGGACCGTACCGGTGCCGTTACAGGTCGTACAGGTCTCCGGCGCGCTGCCGTCGGCACAGCCGGAGCCGTGGCACTTGGCGCACTCCTCGATGACAGGCACGGTGATCTCCTTTTCGACGCCGAACGCGGCTTCTTCAAAGGTGATCTCCACCTGGGCCATGATATTCTGGCCCTTCTGGGGCGCGTTGCGCCGGGCGGAACTGCTGCCGCCGCCGCCAAAGCCGAAGAAGTCACCGAAAATATCGCCCAGGTCGCCGAAGCCGAAGCCACCGCCGCCGCCAAAGCCGCCGCCAAACCCGCCGGGGTTGAAGTTGGGGTCCACACCGGCAAAGCCGTACTGGTCATAGCGAGCCTTCTTGTCCGGGTCCGACAGGACCTCATAGGCCTCGTTGACCTCCTTGAACCGCTCCTCGGCAGCCTTGTCGCCGGGGTTCTGGTCCGGGTGATATTTCATGGCCAGCTTGCGGTAAGCCTTTTTCAATTCGGCGTCGGATGCGCTCTTTTCTACGCCCAGCACCTCATAATAGTCTCTTTTGTTCTCGTTTGCCATGGGGATTCACCTCTTATCTGGTGATAATATTGTTACGGGAAGCCAGCCCCCGGGCCGGGCCGCGGGGGCTGGAAAAATCCAATTTACTTGTCGGGCTGCGCCGCACGATTTGGCAAGAGCACTGGCTGCGTCTATTTTGTTCCAAATGAAAGTTTGGAAATCGCCGGAATACTGGATGTATTTCAAGATTTGCAAACTGCACAGTTGGGGCAAAAGAGCCAGCCAGGGCCGCAGACACAATCGTGCGGGGTTGCCCTTTTATTACTGGTTGTCGTCCACGACCTCGTAGTCGGCATCCACAACGCCGTCATTGTTCTGACCGGCGGCAGCACCTGCGTCGGGAGCGCCCTGCTGCTGGGCAGCGCCGGCAGCCTGGTAGATCTTCTCGCCGATGGCCTGGAGGGCCTTCTGCACATCGTCGGTGGCCGTCTTAATGGCCTGGACGTCGGAGCCCTTGACGGTCTCCTTCAGCTTCTCCACAGCAGCCTGGACAGGCGCCTTGTCGCTGTCGGTGAGCTTGTCGCCCAGATCGTTCAGGGTCTTCTCGGTCTGGTAGATGACCTGATCGGCGGTATTCCGGGTGTCCACCTCGTCCTTACGGGCCTTATCCTCGGCGGCATACTGCTCGGCCTCCTTGACGGCCTTGTCGATGTCCTCCTTGGACAGGTTGGTGGAAGCGGTAATGGTGATCTTCTGCTCGGCGCCGGTGCCCAGGTCCTTGGCGGACACGTTGACAATACCGTTGGCGTCGATGTCGAAGGTGACCTCGATCTGCGGCACGCCGCGGGGAGCGGGAGCAATGCCGGTCAGCTGGAACTTGCCCAGGGTCTTGTTGTAAGCGGCCATCTCACGCTCGCCCTGCAACACATGGACCTCAACGGAGGGCTGGTTGTCGGCGGCAGTGGAGAAGATCTGGCTCTTCTTGGTGGGGATGGTGGTGTTCCGCTCAATGAGCTTGGTGAACACGCCGCCCATGGTCTCGATGCCCAGGCTCAGGGGGGTGACATCCAGCAGCAGCAGGCCCTTGACGTCGCCGCCCAGCACGCCGCCCTGAATGGCAGCGCCCACGGCCACACACTCATCGGGATTGATGCCCTTGAAGCCTTCCTTGCCGGTGATGCTCTTGACAGCCTCCTGCACAGCGGGGATACGGGTGGAGCCGCCCACCAGCAGGACCTTGTTCAGATCGCTGGCGGTGATGCCGGCGTCGGCCATGGCCTGACGGACAGGGCCCATGGTGGCGTCCACCAGACGGGCGGTCAGCTCATTGAATTTGGCCCGGGTCAGGGTCACATCCAGGTGCTTGGGGCCGGTGGCGTCGGCGGTGATATAGGGCAGGTTGATGTTGGTGGTGGTGACGCCGGACAGCTCGATCTTGGCCTTCTCGGCGGCCTCTTTCAGACGCTGCATGGCAACCTTATCGTTGCTCAGGTCGATGCCCTCGGCCTTCTTGAACTCTGCAATCAGGTACTTGATGATCTCTTCGTCGAAGTCATCGCCGCCCAGATGGGTGTCGCCGTTGGTGGCCAGAACCTCAATAACGCCGTCGCCGATCTCCAGGATGGACACATCGAAGGTGCCGCCGCCCAGGTCGTAGACCATGATCTTCTGGTCGCTTTCCTTGTCCACGCCGTAAGCCAGAGCCGCAGCGGTGGGCTCGTTGATAATACGCTTGACCTCCAGGCCGGCGATCTTGCCGGCGTCCTTGGTGGCCTGACGCTGGGCGTCGTTAAAGTATGCGGGAACGGTGATAACCGCCTCGGTGACGGGGCCGCCCAGGTAAGCCTCGGCGTCTGCCTTCAGCTTCTGCAGGATCATGGCGCTGATCTCCTGGGGGGTGTACTTCTTATCGTCAATGGTCACACGGTAATCAGAACCCATGTGACGCTTGATGGACGAAATGGTGCGGTCGTGGTTGGTGACGGCCTGGCGCTTTGCCACCTGGCCCACCATACGCTCGCCGGTCTTGGAGAACGCCACGACAGAGGGAGTGGTGCGGTTGCCTTCGGCGTTGGCGATGACAACGGGTTCGCCGCCTTCCATAACGGCGACGCAAGAGTTAGTCGTACCGAGATCGATACCGATAATCTTAGACATAATCAATTCCTCCTACTATATAAAACCTAGTATTTACAAATTCAGTGACGGCAATTCCGTCAGTTGGCCACGCGGACCATGGCGAAGCGGACGACCTTTTCGCCGATGCGGAAGCCCTTCTGGAACACTTCGCACAGAACATTCTCCGCGAAGTTCTCGTCTTCACAGTGCATGACGGCGTTGTGCATATTGGGGTCGAAGGTGTCGCCCACGTTGCCGAAGGACTCCACGCCCAACTTTTCCAGCACTTCCATCAGGCCGGTCATGGTCATTTCCACGCCCTTTTTGTACGCCTCGTCGGCGGTGGGCTGGTTCAAGGCCCGCTCCAGATTGTCGTAGACCGGCAGGAACTTGGACACGGTCTCCACCCGGATGTCGGTGTAGAGATTGTCCTTTTCCTTCTGGCTCCGCTTGCGGAAGTTGTCGTACTCGGCCAGGAGCCGCAGGTATTTATCCTGCTCCTCCCGGAGCTGCTGTTCCAGCTGCTGCCGCTGGGCGTCGGTGTTTTCCGGCTCCTGGGCGGTTTCAGCCGTCTCAACGGCTTCCTCCACTTCCTGCTCCTCCGGCTCCTGGGCCTGGGGATTCTGCTTGGTTTCCTTTGCCATGATGGTGATACACATCCTTTATTCCGTACCGCCGTCGGACTCTTTGGCCGGCGGTAATTCATTCTTTCCAAACATACGGCCGAGACCTTCTGCGAAATAGCTGAGTCGGGCCGTAACCTGGGCGTAATCCATGCGGGTGGGTCCCACCACGCCGATCATGCCCTGCATGCCGTCGCCGATGTCGAACCGGGTCATGACCACGGACGTATCTTTCAACTCCTTGGCGATGTTTTCCGGTCCCACGAGAATCTGTACCGGCCCGTCGGTGGGAGCCGGAAGATTGGCGATGACCTCTTCGTCCAGGGTGGACAGCACTTCCTGGGCCTTTTCCACATCCCGGTATTCGGGCTGGCCCAGCAGCTTCATCTGTCCTGTCAGATACACGTCGCTGTGCTGCTGCTCCTGGAGGACCCGCACCGTGTAATCCACGATGATGGGCACCAGATCGGCGGCGGCTCCGGCGGATTTTCGGATTTTGCTCAGAATCTCCGGTGTGATCTGCTCGGCACTCAAATCGGTGAGGCTGGCGTTGAGAACCGCCGACAGCAGCTTCAAATCCTGTTCCTGAATGTTCAGGGGCAGCTTGATGAGCTTGTTCTTAACGGTCTCCGTGTTGGTCATGACCACCAGGATAAAGCTGCCGGTGTCGGCGCTGAGAATCTCAAAGTGCTTGACCGTGGGCAGCCGCCCCACTCTGGACGTCACGGCATAGGCCGGGAGGTTGGTCCAGTTGGAAACCATCTTGCCCACCTGGCTCATGACCTTGTCGAACTCCTGGAGCTTCAGCTCCATGGCCTCGTTGAGGCTCTGGGTCTCGTCGATGGACAGCCGGTAGCCCTCCATCAATTCGTTGACGTACAGCCGGTAACCGGCGGGCGAGGGAATGCGTCCTGCCGACGTATGGGGCTGTTCCAGATAGCCCATCTCGGTCAGGTCCGCCATCTCATTGCGGATGGTGGCCGAGGAGACGTCCATGCCCGGCATGGACGCGATGGCCTTGGAGCCCACCGGCTCCGCCGTCTGGATGTAGCAGTCCACGATGGCCCGAAGGATTTTCTTTTTCCGCTCGGTCAATTCCATGTCCTGCGCCTCCTCACTTCTTTTAGCACTCACCATCCTCGAGTGCTAACTGTACTTTACCACTCTCCCCCGCAGTTGTCAATAGGTCTTTTTTGAAATATTTATGAACTTATGCCAAAAAGGATATGCGGTCCTTGTGCATGGCGCAAAAATACGGTACAATGGGCAAAACCCCTCGAAAGGAGCCTTACAACCTATGGAACCTACGACCGCAGCCCTGTGGCTGGATTCCGCCCTGCTGGACTTCGACACCGCCGTACTGAAAGCGGTCCACGCCCTGCAGCAGAGCGCCGCCGACAGCGTACTGGGCCCCTTGGCTCGAGGTCTGGACCTCTTTGGCGCCGCCGGTGTGGGCCTGATTGCGCTGGGCCTGGTATTGACCATCCTCTCCAAAACCCGCCACTACGGTGTAGCGGTGCTGTTGGCCATCGCCATCGGGGCCTTGTTTACCAATGTGGCGTTGAAGCCGCTGGTGGCCCGGGAGCGGCCCTACGCCGATGACAGCCGCGTTATCTATCAGTGGTGGCAGGAGGCCGGCAGCGAACTGGAGTCGGACCACTCCTTCCCCTCGGGCCACACCACCGCCGCCACGGCCGCCATGGTGGCACTGTTTCTATTGAATAAGCGGCGGCTGTGGCCGTGCCTCATCGCGGCAGGGCTTATGGGCCTGTCCCGGATGTATCTGGTGGTCCACTACCCGTCGGATGTCATCGCCGGATGGCTGGTAGGACTGGCGGCGGCCTTCCTGGCCGTGTGGCTGGTACACCATATCCCATGGTTTCACTTTCAGACATAACTTTTTTGTACGGACGCTTTCCGGCCTGAAACGGGCGGTCCCGGCGCCACCTCCATGGATGGCAGCCGGGACCGTTCTTTTTGCGGCGCTCCACAGCTGGGACTTGCTCCCAGACGGTTACAGTGGTATACTGAATCCTATCAGATTATAACTATGGAGGCATTTCCCATGAATCATATTGCAGCCATTCAGAAGGCCCTGCCCGACGCCGGTCTCGACGGCGTTCTGCTGACCTGCCGGGCCAACCGCTTTTACGCCGTGGATTTCGACTCCTACGGCACCGACGGCGCGTGTCTCATCACCCCCGATCACGCCTGGTACTGGACCGACAGCCGTTACATCGAGGCCGCCGGTAATCGCATCACCGGCGCGGATGTGGGCCTGACGGACCGGGCCCATCCCTATAAAGAATTGTTCGCCCAGGTCATTCGTGACCACAAGATCGAAACGCTGGGCATTGATGAAGAAGCGATGACCCTGGCCGACCACGACCGTTACGCCGAGGCCCTGCCCTGTGTGCTCACCGGCGCTTCGGCCATGATGAACCGCCTGCGCGCCGTCAAGGATGACGAGGAGGTGGCCCGGATGATGCGGGCCCAGCGCATTGCCGAACAGGCCTGGGTGGAGCTCCATAACGACATCCGTCCCGGCGTCACGGAAAAATTCCTGGCGGCCCGGCTGGTGTTCCTCATGTTGGCCGGCGGTGCGGAAAACGTGTCCTTCGACCCCATTGTGGTCTCCGGTCCCAACGGCTCCATGCCCCACGGTGTGCCGTCGGAAAAGACGCTCCAGGACGGTGAATTTGTCACCTTCGATTTCGGCGCGCTCTATCAGGGCTACTGCTCCGATATGACCCGGACCGTGGCCATCGGCCATGCCACCGACGAAATGCGGCATAGCTATCAGGCTGTGCTGGATGCCCAGCTGGCCGCCATCGGCGCATTCAAGGCCGGTACCCCCGGCTGTGACGTCCACAATGCCGCCGTGGCCGTGCTGGAGGAGCGGGGCCTGGCCCAGTATTTCACCCATGGTCTGGGCCACAGCGTGGGCATTGAAATCCACGAAGCGCCCAACGCCAATCCCAACAACGAAAAGCCCCTGCCCGAGGGGGCCGTGGTCACCGCCGAGCCCGGCATCTATATTCCCGGCTCCTACGGCATCCGCATTGAGGACATGGTCCTGGTGCGCAAGGACGGCTGTGCCAATCTGACCCTGGCCCCCAAGCAGCTGGAGATTCTTTAAGTTTTAAAAAGAGAAGAGAAAGGAAGCGGTATTATGCGGATTCTGGTGGCAGAGGACGAGCAGGACCTGAACCGGCTGATGGTACAGGCATTGGAACGGGCCGGGTACAGTGTGGACAGCTGTTATGACGGCGCCGACGCCCTGGAGTACGCCGCCGGGGCCGACTACGACTGCATCCTACTGGACATTATGATGCCCAAAGCCGACGGCCGCACCGTGCTGCGCACATTGCGCAGCCGGGGCTGTGCCGTGCCGGTGATCTTTCTGACGGCCCTGGACAGCGTCCAGGACCGGATCGACGGCCTCGATCTGGGCGCCGACGACTATCTGGTGAAACCCTTCGACATGGCGGAGCTGCTGGCCCGCATCCGGGCGGCCACCCGCAAGTACGGCGGACAGAAAACCACCGTACTGACGGCGGGCGACCTGAGCCTGGACACGGTGACCCATACGGTGACCCGGGCCGGACAGACCATCAGCCTGTCGGCCAAGGAGTACGCCATTCTCGAATACCTGCTGCGGAACAAGGGGGCGGTGCTGTCCCGGTCCCAGCTGGAAAACCACATCTGGAATTATGACTACGCCGGGGGGTCCAACGTGGTAGACGTCTATATTGCCTATCTGCGGAAGAAAGTGGACGCCCCCTTTGATAAAAAGCTCATCCACACTGTGCGGGGCGCCGGGTGGGTGCTGCGGGAGGAATGACCATGTCCGTAAAAGTCAAACTGACGGCGTGGATCACGGCGCTGCTGCTGGTACTGGTGGCAGCGTCGTTGCTCTTTCTCATGTCGGTGACCAGCACCGTTGTCACGGAAAACGCCGCCAACCAGCTGGAAACCACCGTCCGATCCAATCTGACCGCCGTTTCTCAGGCCGAGGACGGAACATTATCCATGGGCGAGGGGTTTTCCTTTGTCCGCAGCGGTGTGTACACGCTGCTCTACAATGAGAGCGGGGCGCTGCTGGCCGGTCAGCCGCCGTTGGACAGTCCCGACAATGTCGCCTTTGAAAACGGCAGTCTCCGGACAGATTACGCCGCTGACGGAGACGCATACTATATTCTGGATTTCTGGCTGCCCTTCGGCTGGGATGACGGACTGTGGGTCCGGGGCTTGATGCAGGTGCCGGAATCCACCGGCGTCACTGAGGATCTTCTGGAAATCTCCCTGGTGCTTCTGCTGCTGATGGTGGCCGTGGGCGGCGTGGGCGCCTATGTGGTGGTGCGTTCGGCATTCCGCCCCTTGGGAAAAATTGTTTCCGCCGCCGAGTCCATCGGTGAGGGCCGGGACTTGTCCCGGCGCATTGGACTGAAACCGGGCCGGGATGAGGTAAGCCGGTTGGCCACCGCCTTCGACTCCATGTTTGCCCGGCTGGAGCAGTCCTTTGAAGCGGAAAAGCAATTCACCTCCGACGCCTCCCATGAACTGCGGACCCCCATCGCCGTCATTCTGGCCCAGTGCGCCGAGGCCAGCCACCACGACACGCCGGAGGAACACCGGCAGGACATCGCCGTGATCGACCGTCAGGCCCGGAAAATGCAGGCTCTGGTCCAGCAGCTCTTGCAAATGACGCGGCTGGAACAAGGGACCCAGCGGGCAACCTTTGAAGAGGCGGACCTGAGTGAATTGGTGTCGGTTCTCTGTGAGGAGCAGCCGGGACTGCCCGAAGGCACGACGCTGCACACGGACATTCAGCCCGACGTGACGGCTGTTTTCGATGTGATGCTGCTGAGCCGCCTGCTGCAAAATCTGATGAACAACGCCATTCGTTATGGCCGGAAAAACGGAAATATCTGGGTCACCCTCCGGCGTATGGATGGAGAAATCCTCCTCAGCGTCCGGGACGACGGCATCGGCATTGCACCGGACCGGCTGGACAAAATTTTTACCCGCTTCTACCAGGCGGACCCATCCCGCAGCGGCAGCAACGGCACCGGTCTGGGGCTGACCATGGTCCGGCAGATCGCCCACCTCCACAGCGGTGAGGTTACCGTAGAGAGCGCTGAGGGCAAAGGCAGCTGTTTTACCCTTCGCTTCCCCGCCACACTGACCGCCACGCTGGAAGAAAAATAATCCCACTGTTTTAATGTTGTTTTAATTTTGCCCGCCTATGATAAGGCTACAAAGAAACAACGACAACAAAAAAACTTCTTCCCGAAAGGTGTGTTTTCTATGAAAAAGACTCTGACCATTGCTCTTTCCGCCGCCGCATTGACCCTGGCCCTGGCCGCCTGCGGCAGCTCTCCCAAGACCCAGGCCCCCAGCTATGTGGGCATGGACGCCGCCAAAAACGCCGCCCTGGCCGACGCCGGTGTGTCCACCACCAACGCCGTTTTTACCACTGCCGAGCTGGACGACAAGAACGGCACCGCCTACTATGATTTGAAATTCTCCGACGGTACCGCCGAATATGAGTACGACGTGGACGCCCTGACCGGCGTAGTCATCGAGGGCAAAAAGGATGACACCCTTCGCAACAATGGCATCGTCAATTCCGGCTCCGGCAACGCCGCTGACATCAGCACCACCGCCACCAGTACCAGTACCGGCACCACCACCGGAACCTCCATCGATGAGAACAAGGCCAAGTCCATCGCCCTGGCCGACGCTGGGGTCAAGGAAGCCGATACGTCCTATCTGGTGGTAAAGCCCGACTTTGACAACGGCGTGGCCGTCTACGACGTGGAATTCTATGTAGCCTCCACCAAACTGGAGTATGACTACGAGATCGACGCCGCCACCGGCGATATCCGCAGCATGGACCAGGATATTGAGGGCTATACTCCCAGCGGCAGCACGACCAGTAACGGCACGGCCGCCGGCACCACCAGCGGCGGCACGACTTCCGGTACCACCAGCGGCAGCACCACTACCGGCGCTTCCACCGGTACAGACATTGGCGAGACCAAGGCCAAATCCATCGCCCTGACCAACGCCGGCGTGAAGGAAGCGGATACGGGCTATCTGAGAGTCAAGCTCGACTATGATGACGGCATCAAGGTCTATGAGGTGGAGTTCTACGCAGGCGGTATCGAATACGACTATGAGATCAACGCCGCCACCGGTGAAATCCGTAGCATGGACCACGATGCCGAAGGCTATACGGCTCCCCAGACCGGCTCTGCCAAGTCCGAGGCCGACATTCAGGCCATTGCCCTGGCCAAGGTTCCCGGCGCTACCGCTTCCAACCTGCGGATGCACCTGGACTTTGACGATGGCCGCCAGACCTACGAGGGCAGCATCTATTACAACAGTATGGAGTACGAATTCACCATTGACGCCTACAGCGGCGCCATTCTCGAATGGGAGTCTGAATCCATCTACGACTGAACCTTTCCCTTCCCCCACGAGCAATCGCGCCGGGACGCTGACGGGTCCCGGCGCGATTGCTTAGATTGTCGAAGAACTCCTGTTTTCATGAACGGTTTCTTTTCGCTGGGCATATAATTTCTTGCCCTTGGCTTGCCCTTGGACAGAGTCGCACAGTAGGTGCGTTTTCCGTCCTTTCTTGTATCCTTTCTCCACTATTCCATATAGTACACCCCCCGTATCTGGTACCTTTTTTTCCAGATACGGAGGTGTTTTAAAAGTGTTTGACAGTCCGAACCGGGACCTGCGGGTCCCGGTTTTTTGCGCGCGGTTTTTATGTAAGCCGCTTGCAGATCATGGTGCGGATGGCCTTGCTGTGGCAGTCTTCGTCGGCGGCCATGGAGTAGAATTCATCCGCCATGGCGGGCCAGCGCTCGGCGGCCTGCTCATAAATCCGCTTGGCCTGCCGCTCCCCCTGGTACGCCGCCCGCAACGCTTCGCTGACACAGGTGGTACACTCGGCCCGAGCCGCCTGTACCTGGACACAATGGCCTGTCAGCAGATAGTACATGGCGTGGAGCTTGCGGAAATGACACAGCTCCGTCTCCGCCATTTTCCGCAGCTGCGCCGACTCCTGGCCGCAGGTTTTGCAGGCCAGATAGCGATATCTGGCCCATGCGTCTTTCTCCACCTGCATCCAGGCCAGAACCTCCTCCGCCGTCACCACGGTCTCTCCCTCCTGGGCATCCTGTTCGGCCCCCAGCACCCGGTTCCACACGGCCGATTGCAGTTTGGGATCGATGGTTTCCATTGCAATCACCTCCTTCTTCTTCACAGTATGAAGAAGGGGGCGGATTGGTGCGCCGGACAGTTGTTTTTTGACCGGAAACACGGTATACTGACTGTAATGAACTGTATAAGGAAAGCGAGAGACCTATGGAACTGAACATTCTGGCCGTGGGCGATGTGGTATCCCCCGCCGGCGTCAAATATCTGCAAAAAACGCTGCGCAAACTCAAGCAGCAATACAAGGTGGACTTCTGCGTGGTCAACGGCGAAAACGCCGCCATGGTGGGCCTGACGCCCGCCCATGCCGACGAGATTCTGGACGCCGGAGCCGATGTCATCACCCTGGGCAACCACACCTGGAACTGTCGGGACATCATCCCCATGATCGAAGACTGTCCCTATCTGCTGCGGCCCGCCAACTTCCCGCCCCAGCAGCCGGGCCGGGGCTGGGGCGTCTTTGAGACAAAAGCCGGACCCGTGGCCGTGGTGAACCTCATCGGCCGCTGCGACATGGCCTTCGGCCCCGACAATCCCTTTCTGCTCATGGAAAAGCTGCTGCCCCAACTGGATACCAGGCTGATTCTGGTGGACTTCCACGCCGAGGCCACCTCGGAAAAATTGGCCATGGGTTACCATCTGGATGGCCGCGTCAGCGCCGTCTGGGGTACCCATACCCACGTTCCCACAGCGGACTGTCAGATTCTGCCCCAGGGTACCGGCTACATCACCGACCTGGGCATGACCGGCCCGGCCCGCTCCATTCTCGGCGTCCTGCCGGAGCAGTCCGTGGCTGGCTTCCGGGGCGAATTGACGTCCCGCTTCAAGGCCGCCCCCGGTCCCTGCAAGCTGGAGGGGGCTGTCTTCACCATCGATACGGCCACCGGCCGCTGCGTCCACGCCGAAGGAGTGCGCATCCATGAGGATTAAATTTCTCCACGCCGCCGACCTGCATCTGGACTCCCCCTTTGCGGCCCTGCCGCCGGAACAGGCCGCCCGCCGCCGGAGAGAACAGCGGGAACTGCTGGGACAGATTGTGGAGCTGTGCAACGGGGAACAGTGCGACCTGCTGCTATTGGCCGGTGATCTGTTCGACGGGGCCACGGTGTACCCGGACACGCTGGAGGTGTTGCAGCGCCAGCTGGCCCGCTGCCGGGCACTGGTTTTCATCAGCCCCGGCAACCACGACCCCTACGGACCCGGCAGCCCCTACGCCCGGAACGACTGGCCCAAAAACGTCCACTTTTTCACAGAACCGGCCATGCAGGGCTTTCAGCTGCCCCATTTAAATCTGGAGCTGTGGGGCGCGGCTTTTACAGGTTCCTCCGCCCCATCGCTGCTGGAGGGCTTCCGCGTCAGCGGCGAACGGCCCGCCATCGTCCTGCTTCACGGCGACGCCCAGAACGCCGCCAGTCCCTATAACGCCATCACCATGACCCAACTGGAACAATGTGGCGCGAACTATGTGGCTCTGGGCCACATCCATACCCCGTCGGGGCTGCTTCACGCCGGAAAAACGGCCTACGCCTGGCCCGGCTGCGCCATGGGACGGGGCTTCGACGAGACGGGGCCCCGGGGTGTCTATGTGGGAACCCTCACCGACGAGGGCTGCGACCTCCAATTCCACCCCCTGGACAGCCGCCGGTACTTGATCCTCACGGTGGAGGCTGGAGCGGACCCGCGCCAATCCATTGTGGACGCTTTACCGGCGGAGACGGAAAACGACATCTACCGCATTGTGCTGACCGGCCCCAGCCCCCGGCTGGATGTGGTCTCTCTGGAGGAATCGCTGGCTCCCCGCTTTTTCGGTCTCACCATTGTGGACGAAACCTACGCCCCGCGGGACCTGTGGGAGGCCCGGGGCCAGGACACGCTGCGGGGCCTCTTTTTGCAGGCCCTCTATGAACGCCGGGCCGAGGACCGGGAACTATATGAGATGGCCGCGCAGCTGGGGGTGGCGGCCCTGGACGGACGGGAGGTGCCGGAACTTTGATTCTCAAACGCATGACCGCCACCTTCGGTAAGCTGGAACGGGAACAGCTGGACCTGAAACCGGGTCTCAACGTCATTGAAGCCCCCAACGAGTCCGGTAAATCCACCTGGGCGGCCTTTTTATTGTCCATGCTTTACGGCATCGACACGGCCCAGCGGTCCTCCCGGACCAATCTGCCTGATAAAACGAAATACAAACCCTGGAGCGGCCAGCCCATGGAGGGCAGTCTCGAACTGCAATGGCAGGGCCGCCCCATCACCATTCAGCGCACCGGCTCCGACCGGTCGCCCATGCGGGAATTTTCCGCCTTTGACAGCGAGACGGGCAATTCGGTCCCGCTGACAGAGAGTACCTGCGGCCAAACCCTCATCGGCGTGGAGCGCAGCGTCTACGAGCGCAGCGGCTTTCTCAGCTTCCGGTGCATGGCCATCAGCGGCGATCATGCACTGGAGGCCCGTCTCAACGCGTTGGTGTCCTCCGGTGAGGAGTCCTTCAGCTACACTCAGGTGGAAAAACGGCTGCGGGACCAGCGAAACCGTCTGCGTCACAACCGTTTGGGACTGCTTCCCCAGGCCGAGGAGGAACTGCGGCAGGTTCGGCAGCAGATGGAGACCTTGGAGACCCTCAACCGGGAATACCGAGAACTGGAAGTCCGTCGAGAAGGTCTGACGGAGCAGGAGAAGCGGCTGTCGGAACAGCTGTCGCGGCTTCAGGCCCAGGCCCTTTCCGGAAAGCGGCAGCAGTTGGAAGCCGCCCGCCAGGACTGGGAAAAAAAATCCGCCTTTCTCCGGCAGAAGGCCGAAAGTGTGGCCGCTTTACCTCCCCTGGAAACGCTGTCGGCCACCCAGGGGCAGCTGGACGCCACGGTGGACGGTCTGCGGCAGCTGGAATCCATGGTGGATTTGCGGCAGCCCATGACGCCGTTGGAACCGCCCCAGTGTCCGCCGGGCTTTGAAGGCCTCACCAGTGAACAGGTCCACGAGACCGTGGAGGCCGAATGCGCCCGACTGGAACGGCTGCGGTGTCCGCCCCTCTACGACGGCAGCGCGCCGGGCCGCATGAGCGGCGTGGCTGTGGTCATGGGCGTGCTGGCCGTCCTGGGCCTGTTTTTGAAGCTGTGGCCCATGGTGGCCTTTGGGTTGATACTGGCCGTTGTCTTTGCCGTCCAGGCCGGAACCCGGGCCAACCGCAACCACCGGGCCCGGATGCAATACCGCTCCATCCTGGACCGCTATGATGTGGATTCCATGGATGATTTGCTGGACTTGTGCGACAGCTGGCGGGAGACGCTGGCGGAGTACAGCCGTCAGACGGCAGAATTGAAGCGGCAGCGCAACGCCTGGGAGATTCAGATGACCCATCTGGGAGAGCGGATGACGGAGCTCATGGCCGCCGTCCGGGCCTTCGCACCGGAGGTCGTCGATGTGACGCAGGCCAAAGCCGCCATTCAGCGGGCCATCCATTTACAGCAGTTTTACGCCGCCGCCCAGCGGGAAGAGCAGAACGCCCGGTCCCGGTATGAAGCGTTGCAGGAGGCCATCGGCCCGTTGCCGGAACCGGCCGCCGACGGCAGCGAAGCGGACGGCGACCCGGAGGAAGTGGCCGGACAGTTGGAGGCGGTGCGGCAGGAATTGGCCGAGGTCCGGTCTCAAATGGACCTGCGGCGGGGCCGCATGGAAGCCGATGGAGACCCCGCCCAGTGGAGCGCCAAGGAATCTGTGCTAACTGCTAAAATCGCCCGGATGCAGCGGCGGCTGGACGCGCTGAATCTGGCATTGGACGCCCTTTCCCAGGCCAATGAGACGTTGCAGACCCGGTTTTCCCCCCAACTGAACCGGCTGGCGGGGCAGTATATGGCCCGGCTCACCGACGGCCGTTACGATCAGGTGCTGTTGGACCAGAATCTACAGGTCACGGCCCGCCCGGCGGGACAGGCCATCAACCGCCCCTTGCAGGCGTTGAGCAGCGGCACCGGCGACCAGCTGTATCTGGCCGTCCGGCTGGCCATCTGTGATCTGGTGCTGCCGCCGGAGGCTCCATTGGTTTTGGATGACGCCCTGGCTGTTTTTGACGACGAGCGTATGGGGGCAGCCCTTTCCCTGCTGCGGGAGCTGGCGCAGAAACGACAGATTCTACTGTTTACCTGCCATACCCGCGAAAAGGCCTGGCTCGATGCCCACCCAGTCGAAACAGCAACTTTCCCCGCAAATTAAAGTTTTTACTCAATTTCTTGTAAAACAATTGCAGAATCCAGAGGATCTTCCTCTGGTCGCCCCGTGCGCGGGGCGACATGCCCGTCGTCCGCAGCCGGCGGGATACCCCATCGTCCCAAAGCGTCCGCCGCAGCGGACGCAACCCCCGTCGAAGCCGAAGGCCGCCGTCCCCACCCCATCGGGGGTGGCGGACGGCGGCCTTATCCATCTGTGTTACTCTTGGATGTGAATATTGATGCCGTTGACTTCCACGGAGTCATCGGCCCGGACCAGGATGTACTTGGCGCCGTCGATGACGCGGGTCTCCACCAAATCCTTCCGCTCCGGGTTGACCTTGATGGTCACATCGGGGGTGTTGACCTGCATCTGCTTGGCGTCAATGAGATTGGCGGGGCTGAGAATGGCGTCGGCGCCGAATTCATCGTCAAAGCGCTTGTCGAAGCTCTCCAGCTCTGCCGCCTCCACGCCGCAGGATTCCAGAACCTGCTCCACCTGCTGTTTCGTCAGCACCAGGGGTTCCGGGTCGTGGTTGGCCTTGTGGTCGGCAATCAGGTCGCTGAGATGGCTGTGCATGGTCTGCACCACGTCGTAGCTACAGGATTCCTCCAGGGAATCCGACAGCATCAGCTGGAACGTCTCCTTCTGATCGGCGGCAGCCATGGGCGGCTCCGTCCGGAACACGGCCTCAATGAAATCCTCGTGGACATTGTCGGCGCTGCGGGTGTAATAGAGGGCATTATACAGGTTGGTACTGCGGCTGTCAAAGGCCGGGAAGAGAAAGCCCAGCTCCGGCGCGGCCACTACAAAATCCTGGGTCTGGAGGTGGAAGGTCTGCTCGTGGGCGTCAAAGCACAGATTGGGCTTGGTCAGCTTGACAGGGCAGATACTGCACACAATGTAGGAAAATTGCGTGTCGGAGCCGTCGGACATACGGCCGCCGTCCCGCCCCTTGTAGGGCACGTCGTAGACGTCGTGGGCCAGCAAAATAACGTAGTTGGTCTCCATGGCCAGGGCCTGGACCACGGTCTCAAAGAACTGGTCCAGCACCGACTCGTTCTTGAGGCCTGAGTCCCGCAGGTTCATCAAAAGACGATGCTCGTCGCTGTCGGCCACCTGGGCCGTCTGGAAAGTGATGTCCAGCAGATTCTTGCCCTGGCCGCCGGAAAGGGATCGTTTCAGCAGGGCCATGTACTTTTCCCGTTCGTTTTCCGTGGCTAGGGCCACCGACTGATCGAAGCGGGCAATGATCTCCCGGTTGTCGCTGACATAGCAGCCGACAATATGCGTGATATTGGTCCGGTCGGGGCGGAACCGCCGCCGGATCTCAGAAATTTCCTTATCGGTCATGGTATGCACTCCTGTTCTTTCAGTTCTTCCCTAGTATATCATAAATATCCTGCAATTTGTAGCATTTTTCCCATCGATATCACCTTGCATCCCGTCCCAGGATTTGATATAATGTGCCCAAACTGTCCACAGTGTGACGGTGAGGAGAGAAAGACTATGGAATTTGAAAGAGCGTGGGCGCGGGCGGTATCATTCCACGGCTGCGCCTGTCCGGCCCTGGCCATCGGCGCAAGGGCCACGGCCTATGTCATGGAGCAGTTCGGGCTGGAGGAAGGCCCCTGCGACGTGGTATGTACGGCGGAGAGCTTTTCCTGTGCCATCGACGCCATCCAATCGGTGCTGGGCTGTACCATCGGCAACGGGAAGCTGCGGGTCCAGAGCCGCCGCCGTATGGCCTTTCGCTTCTGCGATCCCCGGACGGACCGGAGCATCCATCTGGCGCTGCGGCCCTGGCTGCGGGACCGGCCGGGTCTGACGGAGAAGCTGCTGGCCATGCCCCTGGAAAAGCTGTTCCAGGTCACAGAGGGCAACGAGGTGCCGGAAAAGGCCCCCAACTGTATCCTGTCCTCGGCCTGCATGGTCCGCAATCCCCGCCCCGTGGTCACGCCTACGTTGTTGCCCTCCGATGACCTTTACGACAGCGACGGCGACCGGGATTGGTAAAACTGCTGCATACCTGAACAAAGGGCGCGTCCGCCGGGACGCGCCCTTTTTGTGTCAACCGCGCCGGACGGACACAACAAAACCGCAGGAAATTCCACCCTTTTCGCACAAATATCCGCTCTGCAAGGACATTTTGCGGTTGAATTTTAGGGTATGAACGAAGTATGAGCATTTATAATACTGGTATGAATAAACAAAATAGAGCGTTTTCACTTGTGCATTTTGTAGAAAATGTGCAAGAACATTTGGTGAATCCATATTCACTATTTGCATTGACTTTACAGAGGAAAAAGCATAGAATGAAGTCACGAAATTCGATATACCACAATTTTTTGTGGGAAATCACCGGAAAAGACAGGCCAAAACCGAGGATGGCCTTGTTTTTTTCCCGCACTGCTTTCGTAATCTAATGCAAAAGGAGAAACTGAAAATGAAGAAAATCCTCTGCCTTCTGCTGGCCATGACCATGACCTTCGGTTGCCTCACCGCCTGCGGCAGCAAAGACACCAGTGAGCCTGCCGCCGACGGCGCTACCACCGGCGATACCGCTACCGGCGACACCGGCAGCTCGGAAGCCGTTGAGGGCGCGTTCAAGCTGGGCGCGATCGGCCCCCTGACCGGCGACGCCGCCATCTACGGCCAGGCCGTTGTCAACGGCGCACAGATTGCTGTCGACGAGATCAATGCCAGTGACAGCGCCGTCAAGTTTGAACTGAATAAGCAGGACGACGAGGCCGACGGCGAGAAGTCCAAGAACGCTTACAACACCCTGATGGACTGGGGTATGCAGATTCTGGTTGGTCCCACCACCTCCGGCGCCGCCACGGCCGTGGCCGCTCAGGTCTACACCGACCGCACCTTTATGATCACCCCCTCCGGTTCCTCCACCGACGTCATCGACGGCAAGGACAACGTTTTCCAGGTCTGCTTCACCGACCCCAACCAGGGTACCGGCGCTGCCGACTACATGGCCGAGAACATGGCTGACGCCACCATCGGCATCATCTACCGCAACGACGATGCCTACTCCCAGGGCATCCGCGACACCTTCGTGGCCGAGGCCGAGACCAAGGGCCTGACCGTTGCCTATGAGGGCACCTTCACTGCCGACACCGCCACCGACTTCTCCGTCCAGCTGGCCGGCGCCCAGTCCGCAGGCTGCGATCTGCTGTTCCTGCCCATCTACTATCAGCCCGCCTCCATCATTCTGAGCCAGGCCAACGCCATGGGCTACGCGCCCACCTTCTTCGGCGTGGACGGCATGGACGGCATCCTGACCCTGGAGAACTTCGACACTTCCCTGGCCGAGGGCGTCATGCTGCTGACCCCCTTCTCTGCCGATGCCACCGATGACCTGACCAAGAACTTCGTCGCCAAGTATCAGGAAGCCTACGGTGAAATCCCCAACCAGTTCGCCGCCGATGCCTATGACGCTGTGTACATTGTCAAAGCTGCCATCGAGGCCGCCGGCTGCACCGCCGACATGTCCAGCACCGACATCTGTGAGGCTCTGGTGGGCGTGATGACCAGCCTGAGCTACAACGGTCTCACCGGTCAGAACATGACCTGGCAGGCCACCGGCGAGGTCTCCAAGGCTCCCATGGCCGTCGTCATCAAGGACGGCGTCTACACCCTGCCCAACTAAATATCCGGCCGGGATATCCCGATTTTGGCCGTCGGAGAGGGCCTGTACCCTCTCCGGCGGTATCCGCATCTTTTCTGCTGTGGTAGAAACAGTGGCAGCAGCCGGGGGCTATGCCCCTGTTTCTGCCACAGAATGATCGTGATTTGATATTCGAGTAAAAAGAGGTGTCACCCAATCATGGAATTTTTGTCCTACCTCATCAGCGGCATCAGCCTGGGCAGCGTCTATGCCATCATCGCCCTGGGCTACACCATGGTCTACGGCATCGCCAAGATGCTGAACTTCGCCCACGGCGACGTCATCATGGTGGGCGGCTACATCTCCTTCTGCGCCACCACCTACCTGGGTCTGCCCGCGGTGGTTTCGATTTTGTTGGCTATGGTCGTCTGTACGGTCCTGGGCATCGTCATTGAGGGTCTGGCCTACAAGCCCCTGCGGGCCGCTCCCTCCCTGGCGGTCCTGATCACCGCCATCGGCGTCAGCTACCTACTGCAAAACTCCGCCCTGCTGATCTGGGGCGCCGCCGCCAAGAGCTATACCCCCATCATCTCCGGTACCTTGCAGCTGTTCGGCGGCAAGCTCAACGTTCAGTACATCTCCATTCTCACCGTCATCGTCTGCCTGGTCATCATGGCGGGCCTGACGCTGTTCACCTCCAAGAGCAAAATGGGCAAGGCCATGCGGGCCTGCTCCGAGGACAAGGGCGCGGCTCAGCTCATGGGCATCAACGTCAATCAGACCATTTCCGTGACCTTTGCCATCGGCTCGGCACTGGCCGCCGTGGCCGGCGTCCTGCTGTGCTCCTATTCCCCCTCCCTGATGCCCACCACCGGCTCCATGCCCGGTATCAAGGCCTTTACCGCCGCCGTTTTCGGCGGTATCGGCTCCATCCCCGGCGCGTTTCTGGGCGGCATTCTGCTGGGCGTCATTGAGGCCCTTGCCAAAGCCTATATCTCCATGCAGCTGGCCAACGCCATTGTCTTTGCCGTCCTCATCGTCGTGCTGCTGGTGAAGCCCACGGGCCTTCTGGGCAAGAAGGTTATGGAGAAAGTGTGAGGTGAGTGGAATGAAAATCAATCTTCGCAACAAACGCACCCGCACGGATTTTCTGACCTATGCCGGTGTAATCATCGCCTTCGTCATCATGACAATCTTGCAGAACCAGGGCGCCATCAGCCGTTCTCTCAGCGGCCAGCTGGTCCCCATCTGCGCCTATGTGACCATGGCTGTCTCCCTGAATCTGACCGTGGGCATCCTGGGCGAGCTGAGCCTGGGCCACGCGGGCTTTATGAGCGTCGGCGCATTCTCCGGCATCATCGCCGCCATGTCCCTGCAATCGGCCATTCCCTCCGATGCGGTCCGTCTGGCCGTGGCCATGGTCCTGGGTGCGTTCTTCGCCGCCATCGCCGGTTTCCTGGTGGGCACGCCCGTTCTGCGGCTTCGCGGCGACTATCTTGCTATTGTGACCCTGGCCTTCGGCGAGATCATCAAGGAGCTGGTCAACTGCCTGCTGGTCGGCTACGATGAAAACGGCCTGCACATGATGTTCAATCTCAACGGACAGAAGACTGTGGCCGATCTGGGCCTGACGGAAAACGGCATCGAGATCATCAAAGGCGCTCAGGGCGCCACCAGCACCACCACCATCGCCACCTTCACCGCCGGTTTTATCCTGGTCATGGTGACGCTGATTGTGGTCCTCAACCTGATCCGCAGCCGTTCCGGCCGCGCCATCATGGCCCTGCGGGACAACCGCATCGCCGCCGAGAGCGTAGGCATCAACATCACCAAATACAAGCTGATGGCCTTTGTCACTTCCGCCGCCCTGGCCGGTGCTGCCGGTGCGCTGTACGGACTCAACATGGCCTCTCTTCAGGCCACCAAGTTCAACTTCAACACCTCCATTCTCGTGCTGGTATTCGTGGTTCTGGGCGGCCTGGGCAACATCTGGGGCTCCATCATCGCCGCCACCCTGCTGACGGTGCTGCCGGAGATGCTGCGCTCCTTCGCCGAATTCCGGATGCTGGTCTACGCCATCGTGCTGATTCTGGTCATGCTGGCCACCAACAATCCCACCATGAAGCTGTTTTTCGAGCGCATTCGCTCCCGCTTCTTCAAAAATCCTGCCAAGGAGGTCCGTGGTAAATGAGTAAGCTCGTTTCTGTCCAGAGAGAGGCCCGCATCCCCGAGCGCGACGCCGACAAGTCGCCCATTCTCGAGTGCATCGGCCTGGGCATCGATTTCGGCGGTTTGACCGCTGTGGACGACTTCAACCTGACCATTGGCCGTACAGAGATCGCCGGTCTCATCGGACCCAACGGCGCCGGTAAAACCACGGTGTTCAACCTGCTGACCAAGGTCTACCAGCCCACCCGCGGCACAGTGCTGCTGGGCGGCATCGACACCCACGGCATGAACACCGTCCAGGTGAATCAGGCCGGTATCGCCCGTACCTTCCAGAATATCCGCCTGTTCTCCTCCCTCACCGTGGAAGAGAACGTGAAAATCGGCCTGCACAATCAGCTGCCCTATTCCATGTGGTCCGGCATTCTGCGGGCTCCCAGCTACTGGAAGCAGGAGAAAAAAGCCCACGAAAAGGCCATGGAACTGCTGTCCATTTTCGATATGCAGGATTTGGCCGACCATCGGGCCGGTTCCTTGCCCTACGGCGCCCAGCGCCGGTTGGAGATTGTCCGTGCTCTGGCCACCAACCCCGGCATCCTGCTGCTGGATGAACCCGCCGCCGGTATGAACCCCTCGGAGACGGCGGAGCTGATGGACAATATCCGCAAAATCCGCGACATGTTCCACATTGCCATTATGCTGATTGAACACGATATGAGTTTGGTCATGGGCATCTGCGAGGGCATCTGCGTCCTGAACTACGGCAAAATCATTGCCAAGGGTACGCCGGAGGAAATCCAGTCCAACCCCACAGTCATCGAGGCGTACCTCGGCAAGAAGAAGGAGGCGTAAGGTATGGAGCTTTTGAAGGTCGACAATATCAATGTGTACTATGGCTCCATCCACGCCATCAAGGATGTTTCCTTTACGGTCAACGAGGGCGAAGTGGTAACGCTCATCGGCGCCAACGGCGCGGGCAAGTCCACCATCCTCAACACGGTTTCGGGACTGCTCCGCAGCAAGACCGGCACTGTGGATTTCCTGGGCCAGTCCATCAACCATGTGCCGCCCCACAAGATCGTGGCCATGGGCATGGCCCACTGCCCCGAAGGCCGCCGCGTCTTTTTGCAGATGTCCGTCCGGGACAATCTGGAAATGGGCGCTTACACCCAGCCCAACAGCGGTGTGGACGAGGACATCGAGAAAATTTATAAACTGTTTCCCCGCCTGAAGGAACGCTACAAGCAGGTAGCCGGTACTCTGTCCGGCGGCGAGCAGCAAATGCTGGCCATGGGCCGGGCTATGATGTCCCACCCCAAGCTGCTGATGCTGGATGAGCCCTCCATGGGCCTCGCCCCTCTGCTGGTAGAACAGATCTTCGACATCATCCGGGAGCTTCACGCCCAAGGCACTACCATTCTTTTGGTGGAGCAGAACGCCTCCATGGCGTTGGAGGTAGCCGACCGGGCCTATGTCCTGGAGACGGGCCGTGTGACCATGTCCGGCACCGGTAAGGAAGTGGCCGAAAGCCCCGCCGTCAAGGCCGCTTATCTGGGCGGCTGACGCCGGAGGGGACTGCCTTCCGGGGCGCTGCCCCGAACCCCGCGATTTTTTGAAAAAAATCGAGTAAAACTTTTAAAAGCCCCGGATTCCCATGGAATCCGGGGCTAAATTATTATGGTACTATAGGAAACTACCCATCAAGCAGAGACCGCTATTCGCAAAAGTAAGGGCTTGCAAATGAGCAAAGTCATATAGTTTTCTTGAGGAGCAGGCCCGATCTGGTCTCATATTGTCTGGAAGCATTACGGAAATGAGCACTATTGCTTAAGCTCCATATAGACTACGTCATACCCTTCTTCCTGTTGTGCTATGTGAGCAGGCGGTTCTTTCGCAACAAACCCCAAGCGCTGATACAGAGCAACCGCTTTTACATTCTGCGGGTCAGGATCAACCCAAACTGTTTTAGCTCCATTTGCAAAAGCTTCCTTGATGGCATGCTTTAGGCCAGCTGTACCAATTCCTTTGCCTCGCGCAAAAGAAAACAACTTAATATCAAGAGCTGCACTATCATTATGGTCCATATCAATGGAATAAAAAGACTCTCCACAGTAAATCCCATCGTCAAACAGCGAATAGTGGTTTCGGAGCGGTTTGCCTTGCTCAATCCAGGAAAGCCATTTTTTCATATTTTCGTCTGTTTCGTGTAAGCCATCTGGAAACCCAACAAACTTCATGACGTCCCCATCAGCCCAAAGCTTTTGCACATCCTTAAGGTCTCTGGACGTTGTTTCCCTGATTAATATCATTGTAGCAGTACCTCCTCTATGTCCTCTTCAAACGGACCCCTCTACTTCTGCCCTCCAATAATCCCGAGAACACGGAAGATAGGAAAGACGGCAAACATGAAAAATACTCGAGCAAATCCACTTTGCCCGAGCATCAAAATCAAGTGGTTGGAGGCGGCCTTGGGGCCGCTGCCTTGTTCAAATCCATTTGTTTTAAAAAAAAAGCATCCCTTTGTAGGGATGTCTTTTTTGGTGACCCGCCGGAGATTCGAACTCCGGACCCATTGCTTAAAAGGCAATTGCTCTGCCAACTGAGCTAGCGGGTCGTTTGGCTGGGATGGCAGGATTCGAACCTACGAATGCCAGAGTCAAAGTCTGGTGCCTTACCGCTTGGCGACATCCCAATATACGGAATATTGCAAATCCTTCGGTATTGGGCCGCCTACGGAAATTGTAAATGGGGTGGGTGAAGGGATTCGAACCCTCGACCTCCAGAGCCACAATCTGGCGCGCTAACCAACTGCGCCACACCCACCATATGAAATTTCCACAAGCTGCCGGAGCGCCGTCCTTGAAAATGGCACGCCAGGAGGGACTCGAACCCCCGACCTACTGCTTAGAAGGCAGTTGCTCTATCCAGCTGAGCTACTGGCGTATGCTGCACTGCCGTGTGACAAGCGGCACCGCCTCTCGCACAGGCCATTCCGCAGGAGACCGCAGTCCACCTGGAAAGCAAACAGACAGGCTGCTTGCTTTGCAGATGGAGCGGGTGATGGGAATCGAACCCACGCGACCAGCTTGGAAGGCTGGGATTCTGCCATTGAACTACACCCGCATCGGACAGTTCCGACAGAAAAAACCGCAAGCGGCCTTGTCAGCCACAACATCATAGCATATTTTACACATGGTGTCAACAATTTATTTGCCCATATTGAAAATTTTCTTTACCGGCGCCGCAGAATTTTTAGAATGACCACCACATCGGCCACCAGGAACACCGCCGCGCCCCCCAATGCCAGCCACCAGGGCGAAAACGGCAGCTTCCAAGTCCCCCCTTGTTTCTGTTCCGGTGTTTCCGCCGCCGGTTCCTCCGCGGACGGTTCCTCCGGCTGGACGGGTTCCGGTTCCGTATTGTCCGTGGTTTCCGGCGTCTGCGTCGGCTCCGACGGTTCCGGCTGTTCTGTCACGGCGGAGGGTTCCTCCGGTTCCGGTTCGGGCACGTATTGGGATACGGTATACTCCGTCAGCACCTCCGCCGCCCGGCCCAGGACCTCTGCCCCGCCGGGGGCGTCACTGGTGTACACTGCCAGCAGGAAGGGCTGCGGCGTGTAGATGATGCCCGTATCATTGATGGCCGTCACGCCGTCATCCACATAGTACCCGTACTTGTGCGCCACCTCATAGTCGGTGACATACATCTTGAAATACTCCCCGGGCTGGGCCTGTTTCATATAGCCGATCATTTCAGCGAACTTGTCGCCGCCTTCATAGAGGTGCTTCAACGTGTCCAGCATCATCGAGGTACAGTAATAATTATCGACATAGTAGATGTAGTCAATTTCCTCATCCGGCATGGTAAAATACTGCTTCATGGTATTTTTATATGTGCGAAAATTGCCGAGGTTGTACAGCATGTCGATGGAAACGTCGTTGTTGGACCACACCAGGCTCTGATAATGGGCATCGGCCAGGGTGGTGGCGCCGATCATGGCGGCGGAGGAGATTTCTCCAGCGGCTTCCATCTCATAGTAGTGCATATTCAGCGGCAGTTTGTAGGTGCTGGCCGCAATCATAAACTTGGTATCGTTGTAGCGGTACTCCTCACCGGTGACGGTATTGTAGTAGCAGAGAGAAAAGTTTCCCTCATTCAGGCCATACTCCGTCCGGAAGTCGTCCATCAGGGCTGTCAGGTCCTCGGAGGCCGGCTGCGTCTCCACGGCGGCAGCCGCCGGTACGGTCCACAGGGTCAGGCCCAGCAGCAGCGCCGCCAAACGGCGCACGGGATGTTTCATGGAGATTCCTCCTTTCTCTCTCCTGCTATGGTAGAGAAAAAATGTGAACAAACCATGAACGAATGGACAAATCCGTCGAAACACGGTATACTGGAGAAAACTTCAAGATCAGAATCGAGGCAGTACCATGACAGATTTTTCCCACATTCTCCTGGTCAGCGACTACGACCGCACCATGACGGCCTTTGACGGCACGGTGCCCCAGGCCAATCTGGACGCCATCGCGGAATTTACGGATCGGGGCGGCGTGTTCACCATTGCCACCGGCCGGTCCAGGCCCATGTTCCGTAAGCCCGTGGAGCAGCTGCCCATTTCCGTGCCGGTGATCCTGGCCAACGGCGGCGCCCTCTGGGAGCCGGACACCGACCATGTGACGGTGTTCCACCGGCTCAGCGACGAGGCCATGGCGGCCGTCCGGGACATCACCGGCCGGTTTCCCCAGCTGCGTCTGGAGCTTCAGGGGCTGGAACGTCATCGCTGCATGGGCCATGACGCCATCCGGGACGCCTATCTGGCCCGGTATGGCCTGGAGCCGGACTACGGCGGCTGGGACGATCTGCGGGATATCATGTCGGTAGCCTGTCTCTACGCTCCGTTCCAGAAGGCGGCCCACGCCCGGCCGGACGAGACCAGCCCGGAGGAGGAATTGCCCTTCGATGCCATCGAAGCCCTGGTGGCGGAACGGTACAGCAATCTGCTGGAAGCCGTGCGGTCCATGCCCCGGATGATTGAGCTGCTGCCCAAGGGCTGCGGCAAGGGCAACGCCGCCCGGGAGCTGGCCCGGCGGCTGGGCCGGACGACGCTGCTGTGCGTCGGCGACGCTCCCAACGATCTGGACATGCTGGACAAAGCCGACGAGGCGTTCTACCCCACATCCGCGGAGTCGTCCCTCCGCAATCGGGGATATACGCCCCTGCCCGTCAGCTGCCAGGAGGGCACCATTGCCGCCCTGGTGGAACTGCTGAAACAGCGGTAATCCATCATTTTTAGTTAGTAAGACGCGCCCCGGCGGTTCGGGGCGCGTCCTTTCTCAGCTGTTCTTCATGAGACCGGCAGCCTGGAGGTTTGCCAGCAAGGTATTGAACTTTGTGACGACATCATTGGTACCGGTGGCATTGGCCACGAAGGCCGCCGCCGTAGCCGACGGACCGGTAGGGCCGGTGGGGCCCGTTGCGCCGCTGGGGCCGGTGGGACCCGTCGCGCCGGTAGCCCCGCTGGGGCCAGTCGGACCCGTCTGGGCGATGTTAAAAGGAAAGAAATAAACTATTTCAGCTGATTGCTGTCACTGCATTCTAAGGCTGACCGGATTGAAAGGAAACATCCTGATTGGCAAAATAGGAGGGGACATACCATGATCTTATTTTGTAGAAAAATGTCGGTGCAGATTTTATAAAAATAAAAAAATAAGACTTGTGTAATCATTGGAAAAGGTTCATAACGAAGAGGCAACAATATTGGATTCAAAATCCATGCCTTTCCGGGTGGTCCGAACGGCCCTTCGGAAGCAAAGAAAGAAAGATGGTGGACTTGTGAAACTCGGTATTGTACAAAAGCTTTTGGTGGGAATCCTCCTGCCTTTAGTGCTGGTCTTGGGATTGATCGGTGTATTGCTTGGCGTGCAAGTCTCTGGTACCGTGAAGCAGATGATGACGCAAACCTTGACATCACAGACAGAGACGGCAGCTGAGGAAGTGGATGCCTTTCTGTCTCAGTACTTTGGCGCAGTGGATGGACTGCTTCAGTCTAATGTGGTACTTAATGTGGCCACGGACCCCAATAAGGTGATTCTGGATGACGCGGCAGAGTTTTCCCGTCTGTTGAGTGAACTGCGCAGCATGCAGCAGACCTATCAGGACAATGTGCTCAATGTCTGGTATATGGACGTTACGGCCAATGAACTGGTGCTGCAGGACAACAGTCGGCTGCTGGGGTCCGAGGTGGATTTTACCCAACGTGAGTGGTACATCCAGTGTGCGGCGCAGAAGAAGACCATCCTTACAAGCGCCTATGAGGATGGTCGCACCCATGAAATGGTCGTAACGGTGGCTGGACCGGTCATGTCCAATGGGCAAATGCTGGGCGTGATTGGAATTGACGTCAGCTTGGAGGAATTGAGCAGCACCCTGAATGCCATTTCCATCGGTGAGGGCGGTTATGTTGTGCTGATCGACTCTGCCAATTTGATTCTGGCCAGCCCCGACGCCTCCCTGGTGGGGTCGGATGCCACACAGGTGGGATGCTCCCAGAATATGATGGACGTGCTGCTCAATAACCAGACCGTGGAGGGATTGCCATATACCCAGAACGGCAGCTCCTACTACGGCAGCACCGTCTACCTCAGCGATTTCGGCTATGAACTTTTGGGCGTTCTGCACGCTTCGGAATATGATGGGCACGTTGCCAGTACTGTCCGAGTGGTCGTGATCGGTTTTGTGCTGTGCGCGTTGATCTTGGCCGCTATTGTCACTTTGCTGGCTGTATCCATCATCCGTCCGCTGAAAAAGCTGAGCAATGTGGCGGAACACCTGGCGGATGGAGAGTTGGATGTAGACTACCAGGCCAAGGGCAATGACGAGGTGGCGGCACTGGGAGTGTCCATTTCCCGTATCGTGGAACGCCTGAAGACTTACATTCAATATATCGGTGAACTGTCGGCTGTGTTGAACCAGATGGGTCAGGGAGACCTGGTATTTCAGCTGAAATACGACTATCAGGGAGAGTTCGCCAAACTGAAGGATGCCCTGCTGGACATCCAGCGCAATATGTCTAACACACTGTCCAGCGTTTCCCAGGCCGCCGTTCAGGTGAATATGGGGGCCGATCAGATCGCTACCGGCGCGCAGGCTCTGGCTCAGGGCGCCACCGAGCAGGCCTCCGCCGTCCAGGATCTGTCCAATACCGTTCGGGAACTGGAAGAGAAGGTCACTAATGGCGCGCAGCAGGCCAACACCATGATCACCCGTCTGGAGCAGGTGAAGGACGAGGTGGATGCCAGCAATGGCCAGATGCAGGAGATGCTGGTAGCCATGGGCGACATTAGCCGCCACTCCAGCGATATTGGCAAGATCATCAAAACCATTGACGACATTGCCTTCCAGACCAACATTCTGGCCCTCAATGCAGCAGTGGAAGCTGCCCGGGCCGGGGAAGCCGGCAAGGGCTTTGCCGTGGTAGCCGATGAGGTGCGCAGTTTGGCAGGGAAAAGTGCCGCCGCCGCCCAAGAGACCAATGAATTGATCGAGCGGTCGGTCACAGCTGTCAAGCGGGGCGAGGGAATCGCGCATTCCACGGCCGACGTTCTGGCCTCTGCGGCCAGCAAATCCACCGAAGTGGTTGAAGCCATTGAGCAGGTGACCCGGGACTATCAGGAACAGGCAGATCATTTGAGAGACATTGCCACTGGTGTGGACCAGATTTCCACCGTCGTACAGACCAACTCGGCCACTGCAGAGGAGAGCGCCGCTGCCAGCCAGGAGTTGGCTGGACAGGCCTCCTATATGCAGGGAGAAATCAATCGGTTCCATCTGCAAAATACAGACGCGGAGCGTCGTCCTGTACCGGCGAAAGAGCCTATGCCCGATGATATGCCGTCTGTTTCGTCCTCTGCCCAATTTGGAAGCGAGAAGTACTAATGTCTTAGCGCATCGGCGGTCAAACTAGGTTTAGCTGATATCGGAGCCGCAGCGCATTGTCCCACACAGAAACCGTATCGAACAGAAGCAGCCTATGGCTTGAAGGGCCATAGGCTGCTTCTTTATGTTAGGAGAGCAACCACCGGCCTTGCCGGTGGAGGTTCCCATACAAAACTTTGGCTGCAAATATCGAGCGGAGCAGGTTATCCGTGGTGAACGACTTTCCTTAGAACAGCAGCTGCCCAGTTATAAGCTGCGGGACCAGTGACATCAGTGAAATAAAATTCCCAGCCTGGAGGATGTTCTGAACGAAGTATTTGTTGCGGACAAGCGGCAACGTTGTCTGTGACCGCCGATTTTCTTCCAAAGACATGCGGTGCATACGGCGGATATCTAGGAGGTTTTGACTTCTGCGGTCTGGAGGAAGCCCAGCAGCGCTATGAAAACGTTGGTGCCCTTGCTTGCTTTCTCATAGGACAAGTCGGCAACCGCATAAAAATGTTGGAAAGGAGGCGTGTGTTTGATGAACAATCCGCAGTTTCATATCTCGGCGCTGGCAAGCGTTGATACGCAGGAATTACACAAGGATGACTTGGTGGATGTGAGCGGCCTGACTCTTGATCCCCATATCCCCCAGGCGCTTCGGGCAGGCTATATTTTAAACACAACGGGAAATCCCTATTGTTTCCGCGTGGGCGGCTTGGGTGTCAAGCTGGAGTTTCGGGACGGCGCACCGTCTTTGCAGGATGCCCTTTCCGACTTCTTTCAGAGAAAAAAGAGCGGACTTTAATCTCTTTCCCGACTGCTGTCCAGAGGTGGAGATATCCCTTGTGTATCCCTGGAGCAGGAGCACAATATCGGTGTAATGTGGGAGGGAGGTTCGCATGGCACGCAAAAGCCGGGCTATGGGTGAAACAGGAAATTCACGGATTCGGGTATGGAGAATTGCCATCTATATCCGCCTTTCCAAAGAGGACGCTCGGTGCTTGGACGAGTCCGAAAGCGTCACCAATCAGCGGGCAATCATTACCGATCATATCGCCGGGTTTAACGACGGCGACGAATACATCATTGTGGACGAATATGTAGATGACGGCATTTCCGGCACAACAGACGACGAGCGCGATGACTTCCAGCGGATGCTGGCTGACATCAAACGGGGACGCGTGAACTGTGTAATCGTCAAAGACCTGGCCCGTTCTTTCCGTAATTACAGCGATCAGGGCTATTATCTCGATGACTGGTTCCCCCGCTACAATGTCCGATTTATCTCGCTGTTCCATCAGCCCCTGGACAGCTACAAAGACCCCCAAACGATGCGGAGTATCGCGGTCCCTATCCAGGGAGTGCTCAATGAAAACCATTGTGCGGAAACCTCTGACAAGGTGCGGGAGGTATTTGACATGAAGCGCCGCAACGGGGAGCACATCGGCTCCTTCGCGGTCTATGGTTATATCAAAGATCCCAACGACAAAAACGCCTTAATCGTAGACGAGGAAGCCGCTGCTGTTGTCCGGGAGATTTTCTCCATGTTTCTGGACGGTATGAGTAAAAATGCCATTGTGCGCTATCTCAATGATCACGGTGTTCTCTGTCCCGCCGCCTACAAGCGGGAACGCCTGGGGCTGAACTACCAAAACCCCAGCGTTGATCCGGCGAAACGGCCCTTGTGGTGTGCAACGTCGGTGAGCACGATTTTGAAAAACCGCATGTACTGCGGGGATATGGTGCAGGGCCGCTACCGCATGAAAAGCTATAAGGTGCATATTCAAGAGGTGGTTCCCAAAGAGGACTGGTACATTGTGGAAAACACGCACGAGGCAATTATTGACCGGGCCTCGTTTGAAAAGGTACAGTGTCTTTTGAGCCGGAACACCCGCACAGGCCCTCAGCAGAAAAATCTGTATCTGTTCAGCGGTTTTCTGAACTGTGCCGACTGCGGCAAGGCCATGAGCCGGAGCAAGGTGGGCAGCGTGGTGTACTACTACTGCCGTACTTATAAAGACCAATCCAAGAGCGCCTGTACCAAGCACACGATCAAACAGGACCAGTTGGAAGCTGCCGTTCTCTATGCCATTCAACAGCAGATCTATCTGGCGGTAAACTATACCGAGTTGATGGACCGGCTCAGCCGGACCCCGCTGGTAAACAGCCGGTCCAAAAAGCTGATGGAGGCCATCGAACAAAAAGAACGGGAGCTATCAAAACTCTCCCGTTACAAGCAATCGATCTATCAGGACTGGAAAGACGGCGAACTCAGCCACTCGGATTATCGACATCTGAAAGAGGACTATGCGCAGCAGGCCCAGTCTCTGGAGGAAGTGCTGCAAACCCTCCGAGCCGAACAGGCGGAGCTGGAAAACGGCGTGGATGCCGAAAATCCAATCTTGACTGCGTTCCGCCGGTATCAGAATATCGACAAGCTGACACGGAATATTCTGATTGAACTGGTGGATCACATCAAGGTGCATGAGGGCGGCAATATCAGCATTGTGTTCCGCTTTGCCGACGAGCTGCGCCGAATCAAAGAGGTGATTGCGCGCAATCCCCATCCATAACGAGGCGGTTTGACAAAAAACCGCGTTTTTACGGACCGTTTACTTTCCTATCGAGAGCGCCCCGGTCGCGCCGGTGGGACCGGTGGGACCACTGGGGCCGGTGGGACCCGTGGCACCGGTAGCGCCGCTGGGACCGGTGGGACCCGTGGCACCCGTTGCGCCGCTGGGGCCGGTGGGGCCCGTCGCACCCGTTGCGCCGCTGGGACCGGTGGGACCCGTGGCACCCGTTGCGCCGCTGGGGCCGGTGGGACCCGTAGCCCCCGTTGCGCCGCTGGGACCGGTGGGACCCGTCGCACCCGTTGCGCCGCTGGGGCCGGTGGGACCCGTCGCACCCGTTGCACCGCTGGGGCCGGTGGGACCCGTAGCACCGGTGGTGCCGCTGGGACCGGTGGGACCCGTCGCGCCCGTTGCGCCGCTGGGGCCGGTGGGACCTGTGGCACCGGTAGCGCCCGGTGCGCCTACAGGACCGATGAACCCTGTTGCGCCGGTGGCGCCCGTGGGACCGGTGGGACCAGTGGGGCCGGTTGCTCCGGTGGGGCCGGCCGGCGGGCAGGGAGGCGGACAGGGCGGCGGACAGCAGCAGGACGGCTGACAACAGCCGTCACCACCCTGGGTATGGCGGCGCGTCTCCGGCGTAAAGCTCAGTTCCTCACCGCGGCAGTCCTGGGGTGGCATATGAAAAAATTGCGACATACGTTTCGTTTCCCCTTTCGCGCGGCCGGATGATTCCTGGGCCGCACACCATCCTATGCCGTCGTCGGGCCGGAGGTGTGCCGCTTTAATTCTTGCAGTGCTGTTCCAAAATGGTCTGGAGGGCGCTGAGACTGCTGCTGTGGGATCGGGCAATCACCGTATTGCCTCGCCGGGCCTCACACATGGCGCAGTTGACCATCTTGTGGGAGACGGTATTGGTGAACAGAATCATTAAATCCGGGCTGCCGATTTTCCGACGCAGCTCACTTTTCAGGTGCAGAAAAATCTTTGCCTTACATCCATAGGCCTTGCAGGTGTCCTGGTACAGCCGCTCCATGCGGTCGTTGCCGCCGATGATGACCACGCTCATTGTTTGCGCCTCCTTGATTTTTGCGGTTAGATATAACTAACTTCCATTGAAAAAGAAAAGCGGTCCCCCGCCTTTGTCGCATTGAGTTATATATGGCTAACTCATTTGTAGGATACCACAGGTCTTCTCTTCTGTCAAGGGTCTTTTCCGGTCAGTTGACACAGGGAAGCCGCCGTCGTATCATGGAGGAAATGAGATTCTACTGTAAAGGAGTGACCATCCATGGACCGTCCACTGGATATCACCATCATCGGCGCCGGCGTCATCGGCTGTGCCGTGGCCCGGGAGCTGAGTCGCTACCATCTGCGCGTGGCCGTGGCCGAGGCCCATCCGGACCTGTTCGGCGGCACCAGCGCCCGCAATTCCGGCGTCATCCATGCTGGATTCCACAATGCTCCCGGCTCCCTCATGGCCAGGCTGTGCGTGGAAGGCAACCGGCTGTTTTCCGATCTGACGGCCCATTTGGACGTACCCATGCGCCGCACCAGCAAACTGGTGGTGGGGTTTGACGACGAGGACCGGGCCCATCTGCTCTCCATGCTGGAGCGGGGCCGCCGGAACGGCGTACCGGGGCTGAAGCTCATCGGCCGGGATGCGCTGCGGAAGCTGGCCCCGGCCGTGGCCGGAGAGTTTGCCCTGTATTCGGCGTCCACCGGCATTGTGGACCCGTTCCAATGGACCTGGGCCTTGGCGGAAAACGCCGCCCACAACGGCGTCCGGTTTCTTTTTTCCAGTCCCCTGACCGCCGCCGTCCGCCGGGACGGTCTGTGGGCGCTGACCGTAGGAAGCCGCACCCTTTACAGCCGCTGGGTCATCAACTGCGCCGGGCTGTTCTCCGACAAGGTGGCGGCGTTGTTAGGCTTGACGGGTTATCAAATTTACCCCTGCCGGGGCGAATACTTTCTGCTGGACGAACGGCTCTCCTCCCTGCTGCCCCTGCCAGCCTATCCGGTGCCCAACTACCGCACCGGCGGCCTGGGCATCCATCTGACGCCCACATTGGAGGGCAACATTCTGATCGGTCCCAGCACCGAGTACATCGACGGCCCCACAGACTGGCGCACCACGGCTCCGACACAGGACATGCTTCTGCGGGAGGGGCGTCGGATTTTCCCCAGTCTCAGCCGGTCCGACTGCATTCGCGCCTTTGCCGGTGTCCGGCCCAAGCTGACCGGCCCCGACCGGGGCGGCTACGATGATTTCGTCATCTGCCGCCGGGAGGACGTGTCTCCCCGGGTCATTCATCTCATCGGCATGGAATCGCCGGGCCTGACGGCCTCCGTACCCATCGCTCGGGAGGTGATTCGGCTCCTGGGCCTGACGGAGCCCCTGGTAGAACGGAGCGACTTCGACCCCATCCGGGAACGGCCCACCGCCCTGCGGCATCTGGGTCCGGCGGCCCAGGCCCGTCTCATTGCCGGCAACCCGGACCACGGAGAAATTGTCTGCCGCTGCCGCACCATCACCCGGGCCGACGTGGCGGCAGCCCTGTCCGGTCCCTTGCCCGCCCGGACGCTGACGGGGTTGAAGTACCGCTGCGGGGCCATGATGGGCCGCTGCCAGGGCGGCTACTGCCAGACCCGTCTGGTGGCGCTGATGGAAGAGCTGGCCGGGATTCCCAGAGAACAGCTGCTCTACGGCCCGGCCGGTTCCCGACTGTTTCCAGGAAAGGTGCGTGACGTATGAACGAACCCATTATGAAAGATGTGGTCATCCTTGGCGGCGGCCCGGCCGGTTTGGCCGCGGCTTTGGCCCTCCGGGAACAGGGCGTCCGCGACCTGGTGATTCTGGAGCGGGAGCCGGAGGCCGGGGGCATTCTGCGCCAGTGCATCCACGACGGCTTCGGTCTGACGCGGTTCCACGAACCCCTCACCGGCCCCGAGTACGCTCAGCGGTTCCTGGACCCGGTCTGGGCGGCAGGCATCGAACTCCACACCGGCACTACAGTTACGGAGCTGACGGCCCAACGGCTGGTGACCGCCGTATCCCGCCGGGGGCTGACGCAGTATCAGGCCCGGGCCGTGATTTTGGCCATGGGCTGCCGGGAACGGGCCGCCGGGGCCTTGCCCATCTGCGGCACTCGGCCCGCCGGTGTATTTACCGCCGGTGTGGCGCAAGCCTATGTCAATCTCTATAACACCATGGTGGGCCGGGAGATTGTGATTCTCGGTTCCGGCGACATCGGTCTGATTATGGCCCGGCGGCTGACGCTGGAGGGCGCCCACGTCCTGGGAGTCTATGAAATTCTTCCCCATCCCAGCGGCCTGCCCCGGAACGTGACCCAATGTTTGGACGATTTCCACATCCCGCTCCATCTGTCCCATACAGTGACAGAGCTCCACGGCGCGGCACGGCTGGAAGCCGTCACGGTCTGCGCCGTGGACGCTCAGCGCCGCCCCCTGCCGGAGACGGCGGCGCGGATTCCCTGCGACACGCTGATTCTCTCCGTGGGACTGATTCCTGAAAATGAACTGAGCCGCATGGCCGGGGTGCAGTTGGACAGCCAGACCGGCGGACCCCTGGTGGACCAGTTCCTGCAAACCACGGTCCCCGGCATTTTCGCCGCCGGAAATGTCCTCCACGTCCACGACGTGGCCGACGACGTTTCCGCCGAAGCCGAATTTCTGGCGGCCCAGGTGGCCCGGTATCTGGCCGGACCTCTGCCCCCCTGCCCCATTGCCGTCACGGGCCGCGGCTGCGGCCATGTGGTGCCCCAGCGGCTGTGCCGGGGCGAAGCCGCCGTTCTCTCGTTCCGTCCCGCCGCGCCCCGGCGGCAGCTGGTGGTGGTGGCCATCCAGGACGGACAAACCCTCTGCCGCCGCACCATTCCCTATGCCACCCCGGCCCAGATGGTCCATCTGCCCATTCCGGACCTGGCCGACGGGTCCCCTGTGGAGGTATGCTGTTATGACGACGAAAACCCTGCTGTGTAATCTCTGCCCCAACTGCTGCGCCCTGACCGTGACGCTGGAGGGAGACGCGGTCACCGGCTGCACCGGCAATCTCTGCACCCAGGGGGCCGATTTTGCCCGACAGGAGCTGACCATGCCCCTGCGGAATGTGACCACCTCCGTAGCCGTCTCCGGCGGTTTCTATCCCCTGTGTTCCGTGCGGCTGTCGGCCCCCATTCCCCTGTCCCGGCTGACCGAGGCCGTGGACCTGCTGCACAGCCTCACTGTGACCGCTCCGGTGGCCATGGGCCAGGTGCTGCTGGAGGACCTGCTGGGCCTAGGCGTCCAGGTCCTGTCCACCCGCTCCGTCCCCGCACTCCGGTTCTGCAAAGACTGACCGTTCCCATTCTCAACGGCATTTATTCGCCAATCTGTGACAATTTTCCTTTCTTTTGGATTTTCAGTGGCCTTTCCTGGGATTGTATGGTATATTAAGGGTATCTAACGATATCAGCATCGGCAAGCAGGAGAAAAAGAGGCGAAGCAATGCAATTCAGCTGTGAGTTTTTTGAGAGTCTCAACGAGGATGTCTACATCTCGGACATGAAGACCTATGACTTACTCTATGTCAACGCGCATCTGCGCAAAATGCTGGGATTGGGGTCCCATGACGCATACCGCGGCCAAAAATGCTATGCCCTGCTGCAAGGACTGGAGGAGCCCTGTGCGTTCTGCACCAACTCCAAACTGCGTGCCGGAGCGTTTTATGAATGGACATACCACAATCCGCTGTTAAAGCAGAATTACAGCATTAAGGACACCATTTTGGACTGGGAGGGCCGTCCCTGCCGTATGGAGCTGGCCGTTGAATCGGGCCACAGCTCCTCCGTGTCGGACACCCACCACACCCCCTATCTGACCAAGCGCGATACGGTCATCGACGAGTGCTTGCAGCAGGTCTACGCCTCCGCCAATGTGGACGATGCCCTCATGCAGCTGTTGGCCTACATCGGGCGGGAATTTCATTGCGGCCGGGCGTATATTTTCGAGGACAACGGCGACGCCGCCTTCGACAACACCTACGAATGGTGTGCGCCCGGCGTGACGCCCCAGAAGGACTACCTGCAAAATGTGCCTGTGGAAGCCATCGACTGGTGGATTGGGCTTTTTCAGAGCCATCAAATTGTAGTCCTCAACAATCTGGAGCACATCCGGGAATACAGTCCCTTGGTTTACGACGCATTGAAGCCCCAGGAGGTCACCACACTGGTGACCGGTCCCATCTATCTGGATCAGCGGCTCATCGGCTTTTTCGGTGTGGACAACCCGCTGCCGGAATCGCTGCCGGTGCTGAAGCCGCTGTTGTATGCCATCGGATATTTTTTCGCCTCGGTGCTCAAGCGGCGCAACCTCATCCAGCGGCTGGAGGACCTGAGCTTCCGCGATGCCCTCACCGGCGCCCTCAACCGCAACGCCCTGGCGGAGCTGGATGCCATCTTTCCGTCCATGGACACCCTCGGCGTCCTGTACTGCGACATCTCCGGACTGAAACAGATCAACGACACCCTGGGCCATGACGCCGGTGATGAACTGATTATCCAGTGCTATCACACCATTCAGAAAGCCGTGGGAAACCACAACATCTACCGGGCCGGCGGCGACGAATTTGTGGTGGTACTGCCCAACATTTCACAGGCCGAGTTCATCCAATATGTGGAAACATTGAAACAGACGATTGCGGACAGTGACCAGCACATTGCCGTGGGCCACTCCTGGACGGACCGAAAGCCGTTCCATCTGCAATTGCTGGTGGCCAATGCCGACAAGATCATGTATGAGGACAAGCGAAAATACTATGAAAACAGCGTGTTTCTCATCGACAAAACCCGGCCTCACCGGCAGGATATTCCCACTCTGCTGCGGAACACGGCCTTTCATCAGTTTATCCATGCCAACTTTTTTGACGCCGAGACATTGTTTCGTTCCATCACCTCCATCAACCGTTCCCAGTTTCTCTTCTTTGGCGACCTGCAAACCAATTTGTTTTTTATTTCCGACAACATGCGCGATGCCTTCGGCTTCCCCAGCAATGTGGTGCCGGACCTGCTGAACACCTGGATCAAACGCATCTGTTCACCGGAGGATCAGCAGTTGTATTGCCGGGACATTGCCGATATGATGGCCCACAAGCGCACGGTGCATGATCTGCGGTATCAGGTCCGCGACTGCTTCGGCAACCATATGTGGGTCCACTGCTGCGCCCTGCTCCAGTGGAACGACGCCTATACCGTACCCCTGTTTTTCTCCGGCTGTCTTTCCACCCAGGACGCGGAGTTTATGGTGGACCCCGTCACCCGGCTGCTCCAGGAATCCGCCGCCGTGCAGAAGCTGCTGGAGCTCCATGCCGGAGGGCAGCCCGTGCCGATCATTGTGTTCAGTCTCAATGGTTTTACGGAGATCAACCGCATCAAGGGCCGTCAGATGGCCAACCAGATGCTGCGCTCCATTGTGACCATGCTGACCAACCGGTTCAACAACACCCTTTCCTTTTTCCGTCTGGACGGTATGCGGTTTATGGCGCTGGTGTCGCCCAACTGTACCGAGTCTCCCGAGACTCTGATCGAAGACATCCGCAGCGCTGTTGCGGAGTCCTACCGGTCCTCCAGCGTGCTGCTGCGCTGCCCCTGTTCCGTTGGTCTGCTGCAATATCCGGCAGACGGCGTCACACCTCAGGTGCTGGTGGAGAACGCCATTGATTTGATCGCCACAGCCAAGTCCATGCCGGACCGTCCCTATGTCGTCCATTCCCAGGAAGACCGGCTCACCCAGAAGGAACTGGCCGCCATGGCCATCCAGCTGAACCGGGATATCTACAACAACATGGCCAATTTCCGGGTGGTGGTACAGCCCATCGTATCGGCGCAGACCGGCGAGATTTGCGGCGGTGAAACGCTGCTGCGCTGGCGCTACGGCGGAAAGGATATCTCCCCCACCGTCTTTATCCCCATTCTGGAGCGCAGCGGGCAGATCATCGGCGTGGGCCGCTGGGTGTTTGAACAGGTGGTCCGTTGCTGCAACCGACTGCTGTCCTCCGGCTCTCAGATTCGGCTCTCCTTTAACGTCAGCTACCTGCAAATCATGGACGACGAGTTTGTACCCTTCCTCCGGAAGACACTGCACAAGCACCATGTGGACGGCAGCAATCTGACGGTGGAACTGACGGAGACCCACTTCGTCGATTCCTTTGAGCGATTGCAGCAGTTTATCAAAGGCTGCCATGAACTGGGGCTGCATATGGCCCTGGACGATTTCGGCGCGGGGTATTCCTCCTTGTCTCTGCTGCTGCAATTTCCCACGGGTATTATCAAGCTGGACCGCTCTCTTTTGACGCAGATTACCACTTCCCCGGAGATTCTCCACTTTATCCAGAGCATCGTCTACGCCTGTCACAGCTTCGGGCAGCGGATTTGCGCCGAGGGCGTGGAGACGGAGGAACAGGCTGCCATCCTGCGGGACATGGGGTGCGAACTGATTCAGGGATTCCATTACTACGAACCCATGGAGCTGCGGGACCTGTACGAACTGGCGGCACGGAATATCCATGCCCAATCGCTCTAAAACTGATAAAAACCGGGCGCGCTGCCGACAGCAGCACGCCCGGTTTCCATTGTTTTTGTGGTTGTTATGCCGGAACCGCCGGATTTTGCTATTATAGGCCCAGCAGCATGGAGGCAATCTGGAAGTACACCAACAAAGCGATGGCATCCACGATGGTGGTAATAAAGGGGCTGGCCATCACCGCCGGGTCGAAGCCCAGCCGCTCAGCCACAATGGGCAGGGTGCCGCCCACCAACTTGGCACACAGCACCGTGATGGCCAGGGTGATGCACACGGTCATCATCACGCCCAGGGTGATGCCCTCTTCGCCCAGCAGCATACTGTCCACCAGGAAAATCTTGAGGAACGCCGTAAGGCCCAGCGCAATGCCGCAGAGGATGGCCACGCGGCATTCCTTCCAGAGAATCCGTGGCAAATCCCGCAGGGCGATTTCACCGATGGACAAGCCGCGGACGATGGTCACCGACGTCTGGGAGCCGGAGTTGCCCGCCGTATCCATCAGCATGGGAATAAAGGACGTCAGCACGATCTGCTTGGCCAGGGCGTTCTCAAAGTAGTTGAGAATCATACCGGTGAAGGTGGCCGACACCATGAGGAGCATCAGCCAGGGGATGCGGTTTTTAAAGACCTCAAAGGTCGACAGGCGCATATAGGGCTTTTCCGACGGCAGCATGGCGGCCATCTTTTCCATATCCTCCGTGACCTCTTCCTCGATGACGTCCATGGCGTCGTCGAAGGTCACGATACCCACCAGCCGGTTTTCCGCGTCCACCACGGGCAGGGCCAGGAAGTCGTACTTGGAGAACAGCTGGGCCACGTCCTCCTTGTCCTCCAGGGTGTTGACGGAGATGACGTTCTCCTCCATGATCTCGGAGATGACCTCCTCATCATCCTCACACAAGAGCAGGTCCTTGACGGTGGTCAGGCCCAGGAGTTTCCGATCTTCGGTGACGTAGCAGGTGTAGATGGTCTCCTTGTCGATGCCCGTCCGGCGGATGCGCTTGATGGCCTCCTCCACGGTCATGTCGGGCCGCAGGGTGACGCACTCCGTGGTCATGATGGAACCGGCGCTGTCCTCCGGATAGCGCAGAATCTCATTGATCTGCTTACGCATTTCCGGATCGGCCTGGCCCAGAATCCGGCGGACCACATTGGCGGGCATCTCTTCCACAATGTCCACGGCGTCATCGACGTACAGTTCGTCGATGACCTCTTTCAGCTCGCTGTCGGAAAAGCCCCGGATCAGCAGTTCCTGGGCCTCCGGGTCCATTTCCACAAAGGTCTCCGACGCCAGCTCCTTGGGCAGAAGCCGGAACAGCAGCGGCAGCCGGTCCTCCTCCAAATCGTCGAAAATGGCGGCGATATCCACCGGGTTCATGGTGGCCAGAATGTCCCGCAGGGACAGGTATTTTTTACTGTTGAGGAGCGCCAGCAGCGTCTCCTTCATCATAACGGTATGTTCTGCCATGGTTTCCTCCTCCTAATACTATTATCCCATAAAAATGGTTCCTTTTTATGGGATAGGCATCGCCTTGCGGCGTTGCCCTTTTGCGGTAAAAACCGCAAAAGCCGTCTCATAAAGTTTTTGATAAAACGCTTTCACAGCATTGTATCAAAAACTTGTATAAATTGATACGGTTTAGGAAGCACAAACACACGGTACGGACCGTCACAAACGGGAAACAACGGCCACAAAAGCGGCTGGTTTCCCGCGGCGACTTCGGCCCGGGCCTGTGCCGCTGCCACTTCCTGTGTCCATTGATTTCACCCCTTTGGCTGCAAAAATTCATCTTTTGGGTCCAAAACCCCATACTACATTAGTTTATGCTACCCAGCACCATTTGTCAACCGCGCAACCCCCGATTTTACGAGAAAAACCCGGTCTTTTCACAAGGGTTTTCCTATGGTATGATAAACTGGTATAGATCAACGGGACTTCCCGCGGAAAACGAGGTTTTTCACCATGGAGCAACAGGCACTTTTTTACCAGGACAGCCATCTGCGGCAGTTTACGGCCCGGGTGCTGTCCTGTACCGCCGACGGCGATGGATATCTTGTGACCCTGGAGCAGACGGCCTTTTATCCCGAGGGCGGCGGCCAGCCCTGCGACACCGGCCTGCTGGGCGGCGTAGCCGTCACCGACGTGCGCCGCCGGGACGGGCAGATCGTCCACCGCTGCGCCGGTCCCCTGACCGTGGGCGACACGGTGGAGGGCATCATTGACTGGGACCGGCGGCTGGACCTCATGCAGCAGCACAGCGGCGAACACATCGTCAGCGGTTTGATTCACGCGGCCTACGGCTACAACAACGTGGGCTTTCATATGGGCCACGACGTCATCACCATTGATTTCAACGGCGAGCTGACCATGGAGCAGCTTTCCGACATCGAGCGCCGGGCCAATGGGGCCGTATGGGCCAACACCCCGGTCCGCATCTTCTATCCTGACGCGGAGGCCCTGGCTTCCCTGCCCTATCGCAGCAAAAAAGAGCTGACCGGCGATGTGCGTCTGGTGGAGTTTCCCGGCTGTGATTTGTGTGCCTGCTGCGGCACCCATGTGAAAGCCACCGGCGAGATCGGTCTGATTCGGCTGCTCAGTGTGGTTCGGTTCAAGGGCGGCGTCCGCATTGAGATGGCCTGCGGTGGCCGGGCTTTGGAGCATACCCGGGCCGTATGGGAGCAGAACCGCCGCATTTCCAATTTGCTGTCGGCCAAGCCCCTGGAGACCGCAGCCGCAGCCGAACGCATGGCCCACCAGTTGGAGCTGGCCAAATACCGGATGGTGGAACTGGAAACCCATCACTTTGCGGCGGTCGCCCAATCCATGGCCGGTGCAGGCAGCGTTCTCCACTTTGAGGACGGTCTGACCCCTGACGGCGTGCGGCGTCTGGCCATTGCCATAGGCGAGGTCTGCGGCGGCCGGGCCGCCGTGTTTTCCGCCCAGGATGGCGGCGGCTATGCCTACGCCCTGGGTGAAACGGGCGGCGATCTGCGGCAGCTGAGCCGCGCCATGAACGACGCCCTCCAGGGCCGCGGCGGCGGCAAGCCCAATTTTGTCCAAGGCTCTGTCCGGGCGGACCGGGCGGCCATTGAAGCTTTTTTTGCATCGCTGTGAGGTGACGGATATGGTACAGGATATCTTTCCCCATCATTTTGAAAATACATTCATGCACCGGCCGCCGCGGCCGGAAGATTTTGTATTGGCCTATGACGGAGATCGTCTGCTGATGGCCCACGACGGCGGCATCACCCTGCCCACGGCGGCCCAAATCCCCGGTCCCCTGCAATACCTCTTCACCCTGGACGACCGGGGGTATTATCTGCTGGAAGCGCCGGCTCCGGCGGCTCCGGCGGGCTTTGCCTTTGAGGGCAGCCGGGATTATCGAAGCTGGGAACCGGCAGAGACCCGCTACGCCTGTGCCGTGGCCGAAAGCCTCCACCGCTGGTACCGCGGCAACCAATTCTGCGGCTGCTGCGGCCATCGTATGGAGAAGAGTCCGACGGAGCGGGCCATGGTCTGCCCCGACTGCGGCAATACGGTCTATCCCAAAATCTGCCCCGCTGTCATTGTGGGCGTCTGCGACGGGGACCGGCTCCTTTTGACCAAGTACAACGGCCGGGTGACGAAGCAATACGCCCTGGTGGCAGGCTTTGCCGAAATCGGCGAGACCATTGAGGAGACGGTGCGCCGGGAGGTCTTTGAGGAGGTGGGGCTGAAGCTGGGGCAGCTGCGGTTCTACAAATCCCAGCCCTGGGTTTTCACCGACACCCTGCTCATGGGCTTTTACGCCCAGCTCCACGGCGACGACGCCATCCGGCTTCAGGAAGAAGAGCTGTCCCTGGGCCAATGGTTCCACCGCAGCGAACTGCCCGACGATCACTCCGGCATCAGTCTCACCGGCGAAATGATTGAGACATTCCGCCGGGGACAGGACCCGTTCTCCCTGGCCCTGCACAGTCAACAACACCCCCTGGAGGTATAAGAACCCATGAATCACAAGAAAAAAAGTCCCGATACCCGCCGCGCCATTCTCTGGGGCGTGGGCGGCGCCTACATTCTCTATCTGGGTTATACCCTGCTGCAAAGCTACCTTTCCGGTGAGGCCACGGCACAGAAGGACGTACTGCTGTGCACCATCGGCGGCGGCGCGTTTCTGCTCATCGGCGTGGTGCTGGTGATCCTGGCTCTGCGCCAGGGCATGGCGGCCCTGCGGGCCCAGGCCGCCGAGATGGACCGTGTCGAAGCCGAAGAGCGGGCCGCTTTGGAATCGAAAACCATGGAAGACGAGGACGATCCCCAGGCATAAGCGTCCCCCGGCGGGAATATATTCTCCCATACAAAGGCAACGCCCCCACAATTCGGACCGTGGCCCTGACCGGCCGTTTGGTCAAGCTGTGCGGCGCTGCTCAAACGACAATGAGGTGGGAGAATGGAACAGGTATCCAATCATATTATTTTGCGGGGTGTTTTGGCCGGTGCACCGGTCTTTTCCCATGAGAATCACGGACGGCGGTTTTACCGCTTTCCGCTGGAAGTAGCCCGACTGTCGGGCACCGCCGATGTTCTGCCGGTGGTGGCCGATGAAAGCCTGCTGGCAGACACAGTCCTGACCGACGGGACCCTGGTGGAGGTGACGGGACAGGTGCGCTCCTGCAACTGCCGCAGCGAGACGGGCCGCCATCTGATGATCTCCGTCTACGCGTCCACCCTGGGCCTGTGCGACGGGGAGCCGGAAAACACGGCCACCCTACAGGGTGTGATCTGCAAGGCCCCGGTCTACCGGCGGACGCCCCTGGGCCGGGAGATCTGCGACGTGATGCTGGCCGTCAGCCGCCATTACCGCCGCACCGATTATCTGCCCTGCATCCTGTGGGGCAAATCCGCCCGGGAGGTGGCCTGTCTCTCCGTGGGCGCACCCCTGCACCTGACGGGACGGCTCCAGAGCCGCGGCTATACCAAGGTGGTGGACGGCGTACCCCAACAGCGGGTGGCCTATGAGATTTCTGCCATGGAGTCCCTCTGCCCCGTTTGACCCTTGCCAGACGCGGCAGGATTTGGTATGATGGGAGCAGAATTTTGTACACAGGAAAGGACGTTTCCCATGGATACCAATAGTATGTTTGCTTTTTTCGATATGATTTCTTTGGCCGCCGGCGCCTATGTGCTGTACGTCTGGTACCGGCTCCAGGCCGTGGGACGGCTTTTTGAAAACTCCCTGCTGATTCCCAAAGACTACCGCATCAAGGATTGCGCTGACCCCGACGGTTACATCCGATATCTCAAGCCCCGTCTGTTGATCCTTGGCCTGTATCTGGCCCTCTATGGCATTGTGGCTCTGATCAACAGCAACCTGCAACTCTACAACAACACCGTGTCCATGGTACTCAACAGCGTGGCGCTGGCCGTCATCATCTGGTACGCCGTATGCAGTTCCAAGGCTGTGAAGCGGTACTGGTAACGTCTGCCGCAAGTTCCGGTCCGCACAAGTTGAAATTGTGTTTAAAAAAACTCCCGTTTTCGCTTTGTGAAAACGGGAGTTTTTTCCGGTTCCTCCATGGCCGCCCCTTGACGATGGTTGTCTTTAATGCTATCTTATGTGCATAGAACCGACAATATTTTAGGTAATTGTGCAAAATTTACATATATTTGTTCCAAATCTGTCGTTGCAATCAGAAAGGAGGCGCAACGAGTTATGCTGCGGATTGCCGTTTGTGATGATATGGACACCCAGCGGAAGCAAACAACGGCGCTGCTGACGCACTATCTGCAATCCCGTCCCGATCTGTACGGGCAAGTGGAGACGTTTTCCAGCGGCGGCGCGCTGCTGGCCCAGACGGAGGCCCGTGGCGGCTTTGACCTCTACATTCTGGACATCCTCATGCCGGAGTTGAGCGGCATTGAGACCGGCCGCCGTCTGCGGGCGCTGGGGAATGGCGGGGAGATTATCTATCTCACCCAATCCAACGATTTCGCCGCCGACAGTTATGATGTACACGCCTTTTTCTATCTGCTCAAACCGGTGGACCGGGCCAAATTCTTTCAGATTCTCGATGGTGCCGTGGAAACGCTGCAACGGCGGAGGAACTGCGCCACTGTGGTACAGACGCCGGAGGGGCCCCGGCGGATTTTGCTGGACCACATTCGATATGTGGAGCGGGTGGGGCGCTGTATGCGCTATGACTGTACCGACGGCGTTGTGGTATCCCAGACCATCCGCATCCCGTTTCGGGAGATGGCCGCCCCGCTTCTGGCCCACCGCCGGTTTTTCCTGTGCGGGGCCAGCTTTGTGCTGAATTTCCAGCATGTGACCGGCGTCAACGGACAGGCCGCCCTGCTGGACAACGGCCAAACCGTCACCCTGCCCCGAACGGCGGCTTCGGATTTCAAAAAAGCCTGGGGCAACTACTGGCTGGAGAAGGATGGATTGCCATGACGGACGTAACCTTTTTAATATTTCGCGCTTTTTTCATCACCATCATGACCATTGGCATGATGGCAAGCCTGACCGACTTTCGTTTCGGATACAAAAAGCTGTTGTGTATTCTGGCTGTCTACAGCGTCTGGGTCGTCGGTTCCAGTGCGGCTTTGCTGTGGCTGGGTGGAGAACTGCTGCTGCTTCGTCTGTTCTACTTTACCATTTCCATTCCCGCCATCCTTCTGACCTACTGGACCGCCAATGACACGCCCACCCAGGCGGTTTTCAACTATATCACCCAAATCCTTTTGTCTCTGTTGATGGTTTCCATGATTCGGCTGTTGACGGATACCCTCCGCCTGCCCGATTTCCTGAATATTCTGTTCATGGGAATCTTCTATTGCACAATCATCTACCTGGAGTGGCGTTTTTTGCGTCGGCCTTTTCGTATGTTGGTCAAGGTGATTCCGTCGCGCTGGGGCATCCTCACGTTCATTCCCTGCGTGTTTTCCGCCTACCTCATTTTCCTCGCGTCCTGGCCGGACAGCTATCTTTACAGCACCACCCAACGAATGTATCTCTACGCGGCCATTGTTCCGCTGGTCATCGTATATGTTGTCGTGTTCAAAAGCCTTATCGCACAGTATCACATTCAGATGGAGCGGCAGAGCGCCACACTGCTGTCGGTACAGATTACGGCTTTGAAAGAAAAACTGCAAAAGGTAAAGGAAGTGGAAGACCGCATCCGAATCCAGCGTCACGATCTGCGCCACCAGTTCCAGACCGTCGCCGAATTGGTGGCGCGGGGAGACCGGGAGGCCGCGCTGGACTTTCTGGACGCCGCCCAACAGCGGCTGGACGACCATAAGGAGGTCCGCTGGTGCCGTCCGCCGGTGCTGGACGCCGTGTTTGCCTCTTACTTCGATCAGGCACAGCGGCAGGGCATCCGGGTGGACGCCAAACTCTCCCTGCCGGACACGCTGCCGGTGGAGGAGGGCGAACTGGCCATTATCCTGGCCAATGCGTTGGAAAATGCCATCCATGCCAATTTGGAGCTGCCCCAGGACCAGCGGGAACTTCGCTGCAAATTGATGGGAACCCCCAGCATTATGCTGGAGCTTTCCAACCCCTGCACCGGGGACATTTCCTTTGATGCTGACGGTTTGCCGGTGGCCCGGCAGGAAGGGCACGGCCTGGGCTGCCAATCCATCTCCGCGTTTTGCCGAAAACATGGAGCCGTCTGCCAGTTTACACTGACAGACGGCTGGTTCCGACTACGCCTCATTCTATAAACCGGCGGTCACACAGTATAATATTCGGTCTGCTCCTGGAGCCACTCCCGCAGATCGGTCAGCATTCCGGTACACTGGTCCCGTTTTTGCAGCGTGACAATGACTTCGTCGGTGATGGGCAGCAGCAGGTCCTTTGTCTCCAGAATCATGGTCATTTCACTATAGGGAACCCGGCGGTTCTCATTGGCCGCCGCATGAGTTACCACCATACCATCGGCATCGAACAGCACCCGCAGGACCCGGAGTTCCGGGTTTTCCCTGCCCTCCAGCAGCTTACCCGCCGCCCGGTCATAGGGGTCCCGTGGGGCCCGTCTTCGGGTGACCAGCGCGGCGGCTCCCAGAGCCAGCAGAATCAGCGAAAAAATCATAAAGCTGCCCAGCGTTTTCGGGTTGTTACACGCGCCGAACAGCAGTAGCAAACCCAGCGGCAGGCTCAAAATAGCCAGAACCCCCCGCAGATTGCGCCAGAGGATAACTGTACCGATGGCGAAGCAGGCCGCGCCCACCAGCAGCGGCGTAAACAGCGCCTGCGGCTCCATTAGGCCCGGCAGCAGCAGCACCAGACTCAGCAGCCACTCCAGCAGGCCCAACACCGTCCGGCGGCGGCGGCGCTTGTCCGAGACGGCCTGGGGCACCTTTTTGACACTGTTGATCTTATCGGTTAGCTCCCACATCTTGGGATGCTGCCGGCGGGACAGGATCTCCGCATAGCGTTCCAGAGCGTCGCGGACCTGAGGCCGCAGATATGCCGTGTCCATCGGCGATATAGAAAAAGAATAGGTCCGTTCCATGGAACTGCCTCCCGAATCAGATACTGCTATGGTTTTCAGCTGCCCCGTTGGCGGTGGAGCACCACAGCTTGCACTGGATATACAATTGCTCCTGTGCGGCTATTGTATCATAAACCCGGCGGTAAAATCCATCTCTTTTCCCTCGCGATTTTCTTTTCCCACACCCCACAGCGGCCGCCGGACCCACTCTGGTTTGGAGTAGGTCCGGCGGCCGCTGTCAATTTTTCTGCTCCCTGCCCATAGGGCAGCAGAAACCGGGGCCGTGCTTAGCGCAGCGGCGCTTCTCCCAGGTCTTCCAGTGTCTGGTCCATCTGAGCCAGCGTCAACCGGTGAGTCACACCATAGATCACCACGGCGTCCCGCCGGGACCGGGGCCACAGGGTGGCGCTGACGGCCACCCGCAGCAGATACTGCGTCTCCTCCAGAGAGGCCCCCAGGCCCAAGCAGAGACACAGCAGCCGGTCTCTGGACGGCGTCCGCCGCCCGGCGAATACCTGGTGGAGATAGACCTGGCTGACGCCGCTGCGCCGGGCCAGTTCCGCCTTGGACATGGTCCGTTTCCGGTACAGCGCCGTCAGCACCGACGGCACCGTATCCCGGATAAACAGCCCTTCCCGCCGCCGGATGCAGGCGGCCGGATCGTCGGTGCAGGTCAGTTCCCGCAGCAGTTCCACAGTGGTTTCCTCCGCCATGACGCCGCCTCCTTTACTTTCCAATCGGAATGATTTATACTGATAATATGCAATATTTACGTACAAAATGCAATATGCTGGGTGCATAGTGTACCCATTGGGGGAATTTGAATGTACACTTGGTTTTCTGAGGCCCTGGCGCGGGAGTACGATACGGAGCGGGTGCTGAAAGAAAGTCCACGGGGCAGTGTGAAGCTCCTTCGCCATCGGGCCAGCGGCAGGCGGTTTGTACTGCGCCAGTTCCAGGGCAACAGCGATGTCTATCGGAAACTGCTGCAATACACCTGTCCCAATCTCCCGGTGATCTATGAGGCTGTGACCGATGGTGAGCATGCTCTGGTGTTGGAGGAGTACATTCAGGGGGATACGCTGGGCTTTTTGTTACAGGACGCCTGCTTCTCCCAGGAGGAGACGCGGCGCATTGTTATGCAGGTGTGCCGCGCCCTTTGGGTACTCCACTCCCTGGGGGCCGTCCACCGGGATGTGAAGCCGGAAAACATTATTCTACGGGGCAATGAAGCGGTGCTCATCGACTTTGACGCCGCCCGGCTCCACAAACCGGAGCACGACAACGACACGCAGATTTTGGGTACCAACGGCTTCGCCGTGCCGGAGCAGTACGGGTTGACCCAGTCGGATATCCGCAGCGATATCTACTCCCTTGGCATTCTGATCAACGTCATGCTGACCGGGCAGCATCCGTCGAAGCATCTGGTGGAGGGCCGCATGGGCCGCATTGTGGATCGCTGCACCCATGTGAATCCCCAGCGGCGCTATCAGAACGTTCTGCGGCTCATGGAGGCACTGTGATGGACCGAAGCTGCCCCCACTGTGGGAAACCGCTGCCCGACGGCGCCTCCTTCTGCCCCTACTGTGCCCACGGTCTCAACCGGCGGCAACCGCTGGAGCCGCCCCGATATGTGGGCGGACAGCTGCGGCGGGCAGCGCGGGTATTGGGCCTATTGATCCTGGGGGCAGCGCTGCTGCTGGGACTGTCCAACGCCCTGGGGCCAAAAATGTATACCGGACAGGGCGGGCTGACCTACACGGACCGGGACGGCGTCTATGAACTGGTGCTGGGCGATAACGGCGACCGGTTTGCGCCGGTGGCGGAATATCGTGTCTGGACCCCTTTGGACGAGGAACACGCCCGGTTTACCAACCTGTTTATCAATGAGGCAATGACCGGCGGCGACGTTACAGAGCTGTTTATCCAGACCAAGGTATCGTCCTGGCATGTGGAGGTGGTGCCAGACACGCCCATGGACCACGGGGTGACCTGCGGCGAGCCGCAGCTGGTCGCCGTATCTGGTATGGGAACGGCCTTCCAGTGCAATCCCCGCTGGACCGGCCGCAGCCCGGATGTGACCATTCGATGGACGCTCAATCTGAAAAACGGCGATACTCTCTGTCTGGACCAACGGCAGATCGTCGAACCCCTGGAGCTGCGGCGGTATACGGCGGAAGACCTGCCCATGGACACCATGCAGCAGCTGCAAACGAGCATTGACCGTCTGGCGGAGGAGTTGCCGCCGGACGTTACGCCGGAACTCTGTCTGCCGCCGGTGGAGTATGAGGGGACGCTGATCCTGTCCGGATTGCCTGTTCGCCTGTACGGTTCTGAGGTGGACGGACAGCGTACCACCATCCGGGGCGGCATCCGCGTCACGGGCCGGGGCTATAACGCCACGAGACTCTGTGACATTGCCTTTGCGGGGCCTGGTATCGGTCTATGGGCCGCCGCGCCGCTGAAGGTGTCGGGATGCAGTTTCCGCGGCTACGAAACGGCGGTGACCTGCCGGGGCAGCGACTGGATTGAGCTGTACGACTGCCTGTTGACGGAAAACGATGTGGGCCTGTCTTTGGCGCCGGAGATGGGCAACAACATGGTCGAGCGATGCCGGTTTACCAACAATGGGACAGGGGTTTTGCTGTCCGGCGAAACTTCAAAGGCCCTCGTACAGGTTATCAACTGCGTGCTGGAACAAAACGGCGTCAATCTGGACAACCGCGGCGGCTTTGCCCTCACTTTGACGGATACAGCCGTGTCCTGAGCGTCCGACTCCGGAAGAAACAAGCGGGCGCGCCGCTGACTGCGGCGCGCCTGTCGGTTCAAAATAGTGTTTTTTCGTTCTCCTCATAGAGCTTGTCGTTGACCAGGGGCAGGGGCTTCTGATGCGCGATGGCGTGGAGGATGATGGCGTCCCGCCGCACCCGGGGATAGAGCTGGGCGTAGCCTGCCTGCCGCAATAGTTGCTGGGTCTCCTCCACCGTGGCCTCCAGGCCGATGCACAGGCACAGGAGCCGATCCCGGGACGGATTCCGCCGCCCGGCAAATACCTGATGGAGATAGACCTCGCTCATGCCCGCCTGCCGGGCCAGGGCCGCTTTGGTCAGGTGCTTCTGCTCGTAAAGCTCCGTCAGCAGCACCACTACATCCTGATTGACAAACAGCGCCGCGTTGCCCTGCAAATAGGTATCGATGCTGTTTTCCTCCATCAATTCCTGGCGCAGATCGCTGGTAGTCTTGTCCGGCATGATTTCACCTCTTTACAATTGCTGATTGCATTTCTATACTAACAGTACAATACCTCAGAGAAAAATACAATATGCCCTGTGCATAGTGACAGGAATTTGTCCTGTTTGCCGAAAGGCGAAAGAAGGCATGGTTATGAAGCACACCTGTCCCCGCTGCGGTGCGGAGCTGCCGGAGGGGGCGTCGTTTTGTCCCCACTGTGCCAGCAGTTTGCAGACGCGGCAGTCCATGGAGGCCCCGGCCGTTCCACACCGCCGCTCTCTGCTGCCGATGCTGGCGGCGCTGCTGGTCCTGGCGGCCTCCCTGGTCCTTTGGGGCTGGCTGCGGCCCAAGGGACTGCCCAAGGGGCCTACGGAAGCGGTGGTTTTACAGACAGATGAAACTGGACGCTGTACCATCAATGTCGAACTGTTGCAGGCGTGGTTTCCGGAGGTGACGGCCATGAATTTCGGCACCACCTCCCTCACCAGCGACAACATCGATAACTATCTGACAGATAATTTTCAGCTGGCCGCCCTGGTGTCCAGTCAGGGCACGGAGGGCAGCGGGACGGAGCGGAATATCTTCAATGCCCGCAACAACGGCTCCAATCGTCACTGTCTGCTGCTGTTCGACCGCAATACCCACTTGATGGGCTACTTTATCGGACAGCCGAAAAACCTGGGCGACGGGCAGTGGCAATTTGATGTGACGTTGTGCGACTACAACTTTACAAAGCTCTATGAGAAGGAACTGGCGGCTTTTGACGCGGAGTGGGAACGCCTGTTTTCCAATTATATCGCCCCGGAGGATATCGATTCGTCGGGGGCCGTGTGGTATCTCAAGGGTTACAACACGGGAAAAACGCCCACCCTGCGGCAAAGCGATGCCCAGCTCTATCACCTGTGGTCCGTTTATACCAGTCCCACCAGGGAGGACCAGTGCCGGGAGCTGGAGCGGTTGGAGCAAGACCTGCCCGACGAGGGCCGGTGGATGTGCTATCTGCTGCTGGACGAAAACCATGAACTGGTGGGATACACCATGCTGGACACCAATGGAAACGGAGGAGAAACACCATGACAGAACATCCCTGCCCCCATTGCGGCGCGCCCCTGCCGGAAGGCGCGTCCTTCTGCCCTCACTGCGCCAAGGAAGTGGAGGAACGAAAGCCCGCCCGGAAAGCTATCCCTTTGCGTCGGAAGATTTTGCTGGTCCTGCTGGTGCTGGCAGTCGTGGCCGCCGGTCTGATCGGTTGGTATGCATCCACCCGGCCGGAGGTCTTTGACGGCCAGGGCAGCATCATTTACAACGACTACCAGCTGGTGCTGGCCTATTCCGGCAGCCGGGCCACGCCGCAGCCGGAGCGTTACCAGCAGAGCGCCCCGGACGAGCAGTACCGGTTCCCATCGCTGCTATTTATCAATGACGCTGTCACCGGCGCCGACGCCACAGAGGCTTTTTCCCAGGAGGTGGAGGGCATCACGGCCCAAATGCTGGAGCCCACCGGCGGCGATCTGGAGATCACTTGCAGCGAACCGGCTCCCAATGACTATGACACCGAGGCCATGGTCATGAGTTTCATTGACTTCACCGGCAGCGGCACCGCACAGATGGTATGGACCATCACCATGAAAAACGGCGACACCATCCATCTGCGCCAGGATATCATCGTGGAACCCATTCCCGTCCATGACTACCGCTATGAGGACTACCCCATGGAGACCACGGAGCAGCTGCAAGCGCTGCTGGAGCAGATTCGCTCAGAGGTGGGCGAGGCCGACATCGTCAACATCTACCTGCCGCCGGTGACCTACACGGGCCAGCTGCGGCTGGACCGCCAGGGCTACAACTTCTACGGCTGCACCGATGGTGAGCAGCGCACCACCTTTACCGACACGGTCCAGGTGGTGGAGGGCGGCTGGTGGATCTGCTTCTTCTACGACATCGACTTCCTCGGCGACGGCGACGGCATTGGCGTTTCGGCGTCGGGCAATACCCGGCTGACGGGCTGCCGCCTCTCCGGCTGGGATACGGCGGTGCTGGCCTACGGCGCGGCCTGGGTCAATGTCATCGAGTGCGACGTCCGGGACAACAACATCGGCTTCCACTTCAACAGCGAGGGCAACAGCGCCAACCATTCCCTCTACAACGACAATGTCTTTGAAAACAACGGCACGGCGGTCCTGTTGGAAAGCGTGCCCACAGATTTGACGCTCCAGTTCCCCGGCACCGTGTTCCGCGGCAACGGCACGGATATCGATAACCGCTGCAGCCAGAACCTCAACACCGAAGAAACCGTTTTTGAAGATTGAGTATTGGCAGAAGGACGCCCCGCCGGTCGCAGCCGGCAGGGCGTCCTTTTTGTTATGCTTTGATGTCGATGGCGTTGCCGCTGGTCAGCGTCAGGCTCCGTCCATCGGAAGATTGGACAATGCGCCGTTCCACATCCTCCCTGGTAACCCCCTTGAGAATGGCGGGGTCAAATTTCTCCCCCGGCTGCCAATCGGGATTGGCCTCCTTGACCAGAGTATAAAACGCCCGGTTGTAGCAGCCCTCGTATTGCTGCAGGGTCCAGGTGCCCTTGAGCCGCTCGGATTTCTCCACACTCAGTTGATAACGAGTATAGACGGCGGTCCGGTCCGTTTCGCCGCTGCTCATGCCGTTGTCCCGGATGTACTCCCGCATCGCCATGTCAAACATGTCCTGCCGGGCGGCTTCTGGAATGTCGATGAGTTTTTGATGGGTAGACGGATCCATGCCGGTGATGTCCATACCTGCTACGCCGTAGCAGTTCAGACGGTCGCCGTCCTCGTCCAGCATTCCCATGAGGTTGCGGATGGTCCGCTCCTCGTCGCCTTCGTAGAGCTTTGCCATTTCATCCACCACGGCGGTGTCTCTGCCCAGCATTCTGAGCAGCATGCGCAGCTCCTCCAGTTTGGCTTCGTATTGGTTTTTTTCTTCGCTGCCGGCGGCTTTTCCTTCTTCCATCATGGCCTTGGCAGTCTGATATCGTTTGCTGCCGGTGTCAATGGGGCCGGTATAGGGCTTGAATGGTACTGCTTCTATGGACATGGGAGTGACACCTCCAGTGTTTCAATCTCTACTGTTATCATCGGCCAATTTCGGAAAAAATTAACAGATGAAAATTGCCATACAGAAAGCCCGAGGGCCAAGGCACATCGTACCTTGACCCTCTAGTTCTATTTTGACATCACAGCCACACCCTTACGGCAAATCCGCCTTTGAGAAAATAGGTGTTCGTGTAATGTCCATCCGGAACATCTGCCGCCTGCGGGCAGCATTTTTATAGCCCCACCTGATAAAGCGGAATCACGTTGATCACCGGTTCCTCATAAGGATGGACGGCCTTCACCGCCTCAAGCGTCTGCGCGAGCCGCTCCCGGCGGCAGGTGACTTCCACCTTCAGTTCCGATTGGGTGCACAGCACCCCCGCTTCCCCCAAGTAGGGCTGACTGCCCTCCAAGGGCCGCCAGCAGCTGGTAACCGGACTGTAAGACAGGCAGCTGTCATAGCCGCCGATGTGTCCCGCGTCCACCGCCTGAAGCGCTTGCTGAAGGGCAGGCAAGTGGGTTTCCGGAAGAAAAATCTCTAATTTACAGCAGGAAAATTCGGTCATTGTGCGGCTCCTTGTATTATAGAGTAGTAGTTATTAGCAGAATCCACGCTATCACCGGTGAAGTCACTGATTGGGACGGAATCCATTATAGCGGTGGGGCTTTGAACGGTGTCGTGTATGGCAAGCTGGGAAGTGTTCGGGTCGAATCCATTCTTGCCGGTGGTTACAATATCCAACGCCTTCATGTTAGGGTTCTGGTTCACGAAATCTAAACATCAGATCAGGGGGGGCTTCCCCCCCCCTCCACCGAAAGACTTTGAAAGGGGTTTGAAATATGAACATCAAAGAAGCCCGTGAATTTGCCGGGTTGACACAAAAGGAAGTTGAAAAGGAATTCGGGGTTCCGGCCCGGTCAATTCAAAATTGGGAAGCCGGGATCAGACAGCCCCCGGAATATGTGGAAGCCTATCTGGTGGAAAAGCTGTCCCAACTGAAGAAGGTTGCCCGTGTTCGGGTGATCCCGGAATCTTTGGAAGTCAGGGTGGAAACCCTTGAAGATGGTGAATGGGAACTTTCTACCAGCGCCCCCATTGTGGATAATCGCATTCCGGTTTCCATTTTGGTTGCCGTAGGGCGGTTTTCGGAAGCCGGTTACAAACTGGTTTTCATGGGTTGAACTACAATGAATTTTTGCTTCACTGAACACTGAACTAATAACACGATAGTAACAAAAAAGGCGGGAACCCCTGAAAATACAAGGGTTCCCGCTTCTTCTGTGTTTATTGTACCACATGCGCTGACACAAGAAAAGACGGCCCGGAAGCAGAGCACGTTGCTTCGCTTCCGGGCCGCTGTTGTTCAAAGATATCGTTTGGCAAGAGATGCCAGAGGAGGGGTGACTTGCTTGGCCACCAGCCCCACGCAAAGGGCTGCCGCCACGGTGCCTTCCCGCACGCCTTCCAGCTGATGCAGGAAAATCAGGGACAGGGCGCTGGCAATGACCACCAAGGTCACGTCAAAACTGATCTTCGTATTGGGAAATTTCACCGGGAAAGCCTTGCACAGGGCCAGCACCATTCCTTCGCCCGCGAGCGTGACTACATTCGCGGTCACTTCAAAGCTGACGCCGATGCCCACCAGCAAGATGCCCACCACGCACAGCACCCACTGCATGGGATATCGCCAGTTGTCATACCCTTGGCGTACATGGACAGGATTTTCGCCTCAATGTCCTGACTGATGCTGGTCTGGTTCTTTTTCAGCACCTGGGGCTCAAATTCCCCCTTCCGGTCCCGGGGAATCGACACATCCACTTCGCCAAAGCTGGTACGCAGCCTCTTGCTGCTGTGGCCGTTACGGCTGTTGTCTGTGTCCTTGCTCTTGTAATCATATCTGCTGTAGCCCAGCTCGTCATCCAGCTCTGCCTCCAAGCCATTCTCCATGAACTCGGCAATGGTCTCCTTAAACAGATTCTGGATGTCATCCATACTGCCGATGTTTGCCATCTGCAGCAGCTCACGGATTTTCTCTCGACGGGCATTTTCTTCTGGGGTGCGATTCTTTCTGGCCATATGTAAAACCTCCAATGTGGTGCTTCTATTCTACACCACTCAGGAGGTTTACACAAAACTTAGGATAGTCTCCCCTGGCCGTGAAAAAAACGCTCTCCCGGCAGTCGTGCCACACGCGTGACGCTATGAGGCTGCCAGTTTGAGCCTTCATTGTGGTAGACCAAAAACAGCCCCATGAAGAAATAAAAATCCCGAACGCTTTGGCTTAACAGTGATAAGGAACTAAATCACTTATCAACTGTTAGCTGACGGTTTTCGGGTGCATACGAAACTCCCGTCTGATTCCTAACAGGAATTAGTCGGGAGTTTTTCTTGTTAACAGAGCCTATATTGGAGGATAGCATTATGAAAACATTACTTTCCTGTGAATTTAACATGGACACAGGCTGCGTTGAACTAAGATATTCTGACGACAGCATGATTTCCATTAATTGCACCGCTGTAGAGGACGAAGTTGCGAATAGCCGTTTCCAGCGGTCTGAACTGGACTGGCTCATCTACAACGATCCGCTGTCTTATGCGGAATTGATTTTGAATGGTGATCCAGAAAAATACTTGCGAACCGTAACGGAGATCCCGCAGTTAGATTCTGATTGATAACTCTATAAATCTTGACGTGCAAAGGGCATCCATACGAAAGCATGGATGCCCTTTGTCTTAACTTAGCCTTGTGGTCGGCAAGCATTTTACCCACTTTTCTCCTTATAGACTTCGTGGAGCCTTTGGAGACCAGTGTTTTATCGAAATCAGCCTTTCGGCGGATGAGGGTCCCCTCCATGGCTATCCGCAGACTGAATACGACCGTCCAGCCCATGAATGACAAACTCAGTGCCTTGGTTTCGGCTGATTTGTCTTCCAGCATTTACTGCCTGTTCCTTGGTGGAATAGTGGCCACTGGAGCGTTGAGCTCCGCCACGTTTTACATCCCAGCCACCATTGGGATTGTGAACGACATGATGAGTAGAACGAGCCATACGATTACCCCCTGTGTGCCTTAGGACAGCAGATTGCACAACCGTCCGCATCGAGATAGATTTTCTTCGCATGAGCTACTGCCTCAACCTCGCTTTCAAAGTAGCCCACATACTGTGCGCTACGGATGCCAAGCTGTTCAGCATGCTCTTTTGTATGGACTTCATGATGAAGGCCAGGATTTAACGTCTGATTGTTGTTAACATAGTAATAATGATACATATAATTTTCCTTTCTGCTTGACCAAACAAGCGATACATGATATTTTGATAGCGTACATATTGCAAATGAGCGGTTAATCTGTGCCAGCAGATTGCCGCTCTTTTTATTTGTACATAAGACACCACCTCCTTAAAAGCTTCGGAAATTCACCTGTCCACGGCTTCCGTTGGGCCGGTGAATTTCTCTTTTTCTGATTGTTCCATTATACAGCTATTCCTGCTATATGAAAAATTAAGATGTTCGTTGTTTGGTGGCAAAATTAAAAAAATATAAGATAATAGTTAAAACTGTTTGATTTTTGGTGGCAAATATTGTATAATGAAATAAGATGGGAGGAGTGTGCCTTGGGAAAAAAGCTATACACAAAAGAAAACATCTCCAAAGCCGAAACCGAATGGCTGGGCATACCCGAACTTGTGGTATTAAAAACAAACAGGGATGATGTTGGTTTAGAAGTTGTACATCGTAGATACTTTGAGGATGAAAAATTGCTCTGCCCTGCTTGTCGTTCCTCGAGAACACGCTGCTCTAAAATTGTGGATCGAAAACTCAAGGATTTATTGTGGCTTGACGAGGACCACAAGACATTTCAAATAATCAGCCTACTTTTTCATCAGCGTTATATGCGCTGTGATAGTTGCGGGCAAAGCGTTTTCCCTGAGCCTACAGAATTTGGAGAAAAGGGATGCAAATTCACAAACCGGCTATCAGATGCCTTGGCAGACGGGACCTTTCAATTTTCATATAAAAAAGTATGCCAGCATTACGGTGTTCCAGCTTCTACTGCTTCAGTGGGTGAAGTAATGAGACGAAGAATTCAATATAGGGAGTCATTGTTGCCCCCGATCAGAACACCGCATATCATTAGCATTGTCGAGGTGGTGTTTTTTGGGGAGTTCTATCCCGCTGTTTTAGGAATTTGGGATGGTGAGGTTTATTGCCTGGATATTATGCGAGATTCATCTGAGGAAACCTGTGGTGCATTTCTGAAAACATTGGATGCTAACCAAGTTGAAACCATATATGTAGACCCAGTCGATAGCTTATTTAATGCCGTGAATCAGTACTTTCCAATGGCTTCAATTGTGGTGACTGATGAGGCGATTCAGCGATATGCCAGAAACGCTATGCTTGATATTATCCATTCCGACGGAAAGCGATTTCCGGTGGTTCATAAAGACCGGCGATTGACGGTACTCCACAAAGACCTGGATGATAGAACTGTCATTCCCAGAATTAAGGAAGGGATGAAGAGTAGGCCGAGGTTACAACAGGCTTACAATCACCATCAGAGATTGTTGGAGCTTATGGAAACCAAGTGGTCGATGGAAGATCTCCGAACATGGGCAGACCAGATTCCGACAGAGGTAGATGAGTTTTTGGCAGTTGGTGATATTATTGATATCTTTGGCGAGCAATTAAGCGGATTTTTGACACTGGGCGAGAAGCCACCCAACAATTATCAGTTTGCGGTGCAAGGCATCTGTGACGCTATCAAGGATATGCCGCACTGCATTTTCGATGTAATGCGTGGTCGCTGCATCTTCTCTATAACTCACGACACCATGGAGGAAAACGGAGAACTGTGGCGATACGGCATTAAGTCAAGTCGTTTAACCGAGAAAATCAATGAGATCTCAGCCAATATTAGGGAGGAACGAGATTATGGATACCAATGAAAAGATCAAAATAGTCGGTACAAACATTCAAGAAAAAGCAAATCTGATATGGAATGTGGCGAACAGTCTATTTGGAGCATATAAGCCTCATGAATATGGTCTGGTTATTTTGCCCATGGTCGTGATTAAGCGTTTTCATGACTGCTTACTCCCGACCAGAGAGAAAGTGCTGGCCACTTATGAAAAGGTGAAACAGTTAGCCGTCAAAGATGGTTTTCTGCGTACTGCATCTGGCTATCGTTTTTACAATACCAGCCAGTACACCTTCGAGCGACTGAAAGCTGACCCAGAGAATATTAAGACCAATTTCGAGGCTTACATCAACGGCTTCTCCGATAATGTTATCGACATTCTGGCGAATATGGGCTTCTTTACGCAAATCGAGCGTATGGCGGATGCGGGAGTTCTGTATCAGGTTATCAGCGACTTTACTGCTGACAATGCAGATATGAATCCGGAGAAAATTTCCGCAATTGATATGGGCTATGTCTTCGAAAACCTTGTTCAGCGTTTTTCTGAGAGTTATGATGAAGAAGCAGGTGCGCACTTCACCAGCCGTGACATTATTTATTTGATGTGTGACTTGCTTACCATGAATGCGGATTTTTCCGGCGAAGACGCCCCGGCCAAGACTGTATACGATATGGCGATGGGCACCAGCCAGATGCTTACCTGTATGGAAGAGCGTGTTCATGCCCTTGACAAAGAGGCTGAAATCATCTGTTATGGCCAGGAAATCAATCCTTTTACTTTTGGTATCGCCAAAGCGGACATGCTGATCCGTGGTGGCGATCCTGAAAACATGCAGTTCGGTGACACCTTGAATGCGGATAAATTCAAGGGCTATACCTTCGACTACATTATTTCCAATCCTCCATTCGGTATCGATTGGAAGCGTGAAGCAGCTGATGTGGAGAAAGAACATAAACTGGGCGATGCCGGTCGGTTTGGCGTTGGCTTGCCTCAAAAATCCGATGGGCAGATGCTGTTCTTGCTGAATGGCATTGCAAAATTGAAGGACACCGGCAGAATGGCTATTATCCAAAATGGTTCCTCTCTCTTCACAGGAGATGCAGGAAGTGGCCCCAGTGAAATCCGTCGCTATATTATTGAGAATGACTGGTTGGATGCTATTGTTCAGCTTCCCAATGACAGCTTTTATAACACCGGAATTGCAACCTATATCTGGATAGTATCCAAAAACAAACCCGAAACACATAGAGAACGCATTTTGCTGATTGATGCCAGCAAGTGCTGTGAGGCACGCAGACGTCCTATCGGTAATAAGCGTGTAGATATTACGGAATCTTGCCGCAATTTGATCACACAGGCATACAGCGAATATAGAAGTGCAATTTTTACAAAAACCTTAGAAGATAAAAAAACAGTGCTGACTTGCAAAAGCAAAGTGCTTGATGCCATATCGCTTGGCTACAATAAAATTACAGTGGAAAGTCCTGCTTTGGATGATGACGGCAACCCGATTGTAAAAAAAGGAAAGCCAGTAGCCGATACCTCCAAGCGTGACACTAAAAGTGTTCCACTTGATGAAGATGTGGATGCTTATTTTGCACGGGAAGTTCTCCCTTATCGTCCGGGTGCTTGGATCGACAAAAGCAAGACCAAGGTCGGGTATGAGATTCCATTTACTCGTACCTTCTATGAATATGAGGAACTGGAACCGGCAGCTGATATTGCAAAACGTATTGCGGCCCGTGAAAAGGTACTGATGGAGAAATTGCAGGCATTGTTCGGAAATGGTGGTGGGCAAAATGAGTGAGATTACTTCCTATGAAAAGATGAAAGATAGCGGCATCGAATGGATAGGCAGTGTTCCCTCTGATTGGCGTGTCCACACCTTGTATCAACTTGTAACCCAGGTCAAGGAAAAAAACAGCAATCTTCAGGAAAAGAATCTGCTGTCTTTGAGTTACGGCAAAATCAAACGTAAAGATATTGATTCGCCGGATGGACTTCTTCCTGCGTCTTTTGACGGCTATAACATTATCGAAAACGGGGATATAGTCCTTCGTTTAACAGATTTACAGAACGACCATACAAGCCTTCGGGTAGGTTTGGCCACAGAGCGTGGTATTATTACCTCCGCCTATACAACCTTGCGTCCAATCGACACAAGCAATTCAAAATACTTGTTCTACCTGCTCCATGCCTTTGACCTGAAAAAAGGATTTTATGGCATGGGTTCCGGTGTACGGCAGGGGTTAAATTATGCAGAAGTGAAAGAACTTCGTATCGTGCTTCCAAGTCAAAAAGAGCAGGATGCCATCGTGTATTTTCTGGATGATCAATGTTCAGAAATTGATTTGGCTATAGATGAAGCTAAATCCAGTATCCAAGATTACAAAACTTTGAAAGCAAATATCATCTCTACAACTGTTCTTAGTGGCCTTGATGGTGATGTAGGTAAGAGAAAATGCAGAATCGAGTGGGTTCCATCAATTCCCTCGCATTGGGACACTGCCCGATTTGTATACAAAAACTGGATAAGATCAAGGTTGGGATGGAAGGGCTTGAAAGCAGAAGAATATGTTGAAGACGGCTATCCGTTTTTATCTGCCTTCAACATTAACAATAACTATCTATGCTGGGAACAACTCAACTACATAACTCAAGAGAGATATGATGAATCTCCAGAAATTAAATTAAGAGTTGGCGATATTCTGCTTGTAAAAGACGGAGCAGGCATAGGTAAGTGTGCAAGAATTGACAGTTTGCCATTAGGAGAATCTACAGTCAATGGTTCCCTTGCTGTAATAACACCAAACGAAGATTTGGATTATAGATATGAGTATTATTACCTTCAATGCAATGTATTTCAGAACATTATTGCACGCTTGAGAAATGGCATGGGAGTTCCCCATTTGACACAAGAGGCAATGAAAGAAATAGTCATTCCCTTACCTCCGCGAGAAGAACAAGAACAGATAGCGAATTTCCTGGATACAGAATGTAGGAAAATCGACGAGATAATCGAACTAAAAAATTTGTTGATAATCGAACTCGAAATGTACAAACGCTCGCTCATATTTGAAACTGTAACAGGCAAAAGAAAGGTGGTGTGACCATGAACGAGACAGAAAAACGCTTTGAGGAATTTATAGAGGCTTATCTCATTTCCGAAAAAGGCGGATGGACAAAGGCAACGGATGCTGGTTATTGTAGTGATGAAAGCAAAGATAAGTTTCTGGACATCGTCACCTTGACTGACTTTGTAAAAAACACCCAGCCTATGGCATGGAAACGCTTTGAGCGGATGTGTACGATTAACCCGATTCAGCAGTTTTATAAGGCATTTGAAAATGCTGTCACGCAGGATGGCTTGATTTCCGTCCTGCGTCACGGCTTTAAGCATCGTGGCATCAATTTCCGTGTGTGTTATTTTAAGCCAGAGTCTGAGCTGAACGAGGTGTCCATCACCAACTACCAAAAGAATGTCTGCCAGTGTATCCGCCAGTGGCACTATTCTAAACGCAACACAAATACAGTCGATATGATGCTGGCTGTCAACGGCATCCCCATTGTGGCGATTGAACTGAAGAATCAGCTCACCGGGCAGTCGGTAGATGACGCCATGCGCCAGTGGCAATATGACCGTAACCCCAATGAACCAGCATTCGGATTTAATAAGCGTGTTCTCGCATACTTTGCCTGTGATCTCTACAATGTATATATGACTACCCAGCTGAAAGGCCCGGAGACAACATTCCTTCCTTTCAATCAAGGCAGTGCCGGTGCAGGCAAGGATGGCGGTGCAGGTAATCCAAAGAGCACCGATGGCAGCTATGTAACTTCATACTTCTGGGAGAAAGTCCTCCAGAAGGATAGCTTGTTGGATATTCTGCAAAAGTTCATTAACTACGAGAGAACAGAAAAAAAAGAGACTTTGCCGGACGGTTCCACAAAGAAAACCGTCAGCAGCAAAGTCATTTTCCCACGGTATCACCAGTTGGATGTCGTGCGTCAACTGGTCAACCATGTTAGAACTAATGGCGCTGGACATAACTACCTCATCCAACATAGTGCCGGTTCCGGCAAGTCTAATTCTATCGCTTGGACGGCTTACCGTATGGCCAGCCTCCACAACGAAAATAACGATGCAATTTTTAACAGCGTAATCATTATTACAGACCGCCGTATTCTCGATCAACAGTTGCAGGCCACCGTTTCCAGCTTTGACCACACTTTAGGGAGTGTAGTTACGATTGACGAGAAGAAAAACTCTGGCGCTCTGCGTGACGCCATTAACGATGGAAAGCGTATCATTGTCACCACTTTACAGAAGTTCCCTGTAATTTACAATGAAGTCGAGTCCGCTGTTGGTAAGCATTATGCGGTTATTGTAGATGAAGCACACAGCAGCCAGACCGGACAGAGCGCATTAAAACTCAAGGCGGCTCTTGCTGATGTGAGCGATGCTCTTGCAGAATATGCTGAACTGGAAGAAAAGGCTATCGAAGAAGTCGAGGCAAACGATATTCTTGTGCAAGAAATGCTCAGCCAAGGTAAACACAGCAACATGAGTTTCTTTGCCTTTACTGCAACGCCCAAAGGCAAAACCCTGGAAATTTTCGGCGAACCTCAACCGGATGGTTCTTTCCATCCCTTCCACATCTATTCGATGCGACAGGCTATCGAAGAAGGATTTATCCTGGATGTTTTAGCGAACTATACCACATACAAAATGTGTTATCAAATCGCAAAGAATGTCCAGGACAATCCGGAAGTCCCTACCTCCAAGGCTGTTAGAACGATTCGACGCTATGAGGAATTACATCCACACAACCTTCAGCAGAAAGCAGCTATTATTGTAGAGACTTTCCGTGAGGTCACAAAAAAGAAAATCGGTGGCCGTGGAAAGATGATGGTAGTTACTGCGTCCAGGCTGGCGGCAGTCCGTTACTATCATGAAATTAAGCGTTATCTTGAAAGCAACAATTACGACGATGTAGAAATCATGATTGCTTTTAGCGGGAGCCTGAAAGACCCGGATGACCCGACAGGTACCGAATACACCGAAAGCGGTATGAATGTGGATCGCAACGGCAATCGGGTGAAGGAAAGTCAGACAAAGGCTGTATTCCACGAAGAAGGCAATATTCTCATTGTTGCAGAAAAATATCAGACAGGCTTTGATGAGCCGCTTCTTCACACGATGATTGTTGACAAAGAACTTCGTGATGTGAAGGCTGTTCAGACTTTGAGCCGTGTCAACCGTATCTATCCTGGCAAAGAGGACACCTATATTCTCGATTTTGTAAATCCGATTGAACGCATCCGTGAAGCTTTCCAGCAGTTCTATCAAGAAACCAGTCTGGATGAAGAAATCAACTTCGATTTGATTTACACAACCCAGAAAACGCTTCGTGGTTTTGGTATCTATACAGCTGAAGATATTGAAGAAGTTTCCAGCATTTATTTTGATCCGGATGTGCGCAAGGCAAATCTGACTCAGGGAAAGATATCCAATGCGCTAAAGCCTGTGGCTGATAAGTACAACGGACTCAATCAAGAGCAACGCTATCAGTTTCGTAGAGAAGTCCGTGCGCTCGTTAAGTGGTATAACTACATTTCTCAAATTACCCGTATGTTCGATAAGGAACTGCACAAAGAGTACGTTTTCTGCTCTTACTTGGCAAAGTTGCTTCCCTCCGATCCCGTACAGCCATTTGACCTTGATAATAGAGTCAAGCTGGAATATTATCGTCTGGAAAAGACATATGAAGGTGCAATCGAACTTGAAAGCAAGCCTGGCTCTTGGAAACCGACTCAGCCAAAACGAGCTGGCGGTCAGAAAGATCGTACCAGTCCATTGGACGAGATCATTCAGCGCATCAATGAAGAATTCTATGGTGAATTCACAGATGCAGACCGTGTAATGGTTGATACGCTGTATCAAAAAATGCGCAAGGATTCTAAAGCAAAAAAAGCCGCAAAGACCGAGGATCGCCAAGTATATGAGAGAAGTCTTTTCCCGGGTATTTTTGATACAACCGCACAGGAAGCTTATATGGAGAACACCGCAGCATATGAGCAACTCTTCTTGGATGCAGATAAGTATCAGGCTGTGATGAGAGCTTTGGCGGATCGTCTGTATAAAGAACTGCACGACGACAAATAAGGTGGAAGATATTCAGCCTTAAATATGGGAATCATATTTCAACTATCATTATCCCATCTTTGGGCAGATTATGATTTGGAGAAGTTTGCAGATGATAGATTGCCTGTTTTGCAAATTTCTTACTTACCGTCGTATCCCACTCTGCCAACCGGATAATCTCCGCTGTTCCAGCCTCAAAATCAAACGAAATCTCACCCCATTCGCCGTCGTTGTCCACCTGATATAGGTAGGCAGCGGCGGCGATTTTCTTTTTGCGTTTGGTCTGGGACTTGCGTTTCAGTCGGATCATGTGAAGCATCCCAGCTTCTGTCAGCAGACAGGCCAAATGATCCACGGCTTTACGGTAGGCCCGTTCTGCACCACTGGCCGTGCTGCCCTCAAAGAGGACTGCCAGTTCTTCAAAGGTCAACCGGGTGCTGATGGGACTGACCCGTCCACAGGTCATACAGATGGCGTTTCTCTTTTCCAAAAGGGTCTGTTCCCGGTAATTCAGCTTTTCAAACGCTTCTCGGACAGCTTCAGCCCGGATACCGTTCCATAGAATCTCCGCATAGTCCCAATGGTCATCCCGGCTGACATCCTCTCCGGTTTCTTCGCTGTCCTCATCCTGAATGGTCTGATAAAATGGAACACGGCTTCGATTTTGCTTGGCCAATGCCAAAAACTTTGCTGCGGTTTCCTCGGTACAACCGTTTTTCTGGGCATATTTCTGGATTGTCGCCTGTTCAGACTGACCGGATTGATTATAGAGCCAAGCAATCCCACGCACAGCTTTGTACTCATCCACATTTTCAAAGGAACCAGCCTCCTCTTGTATCCGGCAGGTCAAAAGGGCGTTCCCGATAAAATGATGGGCATAGGTCAGAAAATCCGCCCCTTGTGCGGGATCGTATTCCCGCAGACAGTCCAGCATGGCAAGCACACAGCCCATTTTGTAGTCCAAAAAGCGTTCCGGGTCATAGCGATCCAGCCCCTCCCGCAGCAGGAAACGGCGAATACGGCCATTGAGCCGGTTCTCATAGTGATGTAGAAAAAAGGAAAACCAGCGCAGTTCTCGGCTCTGCACGGCCTTAAAGATATAATCATTTAGGTTTTCCCGAACAGGCGGTTCCGGGTCGAGCTGGAAGATGCGTTCCACTTCCCACATGGTCAAGCCCTTGGGTTCCGTCAGAAAGCTGTATTTGACACAGTAGCCGGGCAGCTCCCATGTCCACGCTGTATCCATTTTCCCTCACCACCTTTCGGATGTTTCGTTGCTTATTTCTTTTGTACGGCTTTCAAAAGTGCATCTTGGGTCATTTCCTGCTCATAGACAGTGCTGGCATAGCGCTGATCTGAAAGCGCACGAAGCATCTTATCTTTTGCCAGCTTTTTCATAGCTGCTGCCGTTTCTTCATCCAGCCTTCCACGGCGGGTGCTTTGCAAAATGGTGTTCATGCGGCGGGTATAAATGGCCTTAATGGGGTGATCATCTGCAAGCTCCCGCTGCTCCCGTCCTCTCAGATTGCCGATTTGTCGGCACGTCCGTCTCCGCTGGTCACCGGGGGCCAGCCCGCCGCAGTATTTGGTGTGCCGTGCGTCAATGGTGAGAAACCACCTGCCGCAGATGGGACATTTCTTGGGCGCATGGCCCACACAAAGCCCCTCAAATAAGTCAGAACGGAACATTCCTACAAAAGAAACATAGTGCATTCGCTTGACCAGTTGCGGCTCTGTCTTTCCGGGCCGAGTGGCGGCTACATACTGCACCGAAGCATTGGTCAGAGTCATCCAGGCCGGGTTATCCACCGACAGAGTTGGCTCACCTTTGAAGAACTGCCCGAACATTGCCGCATAA